>NZ_JADYXF010000029.1:0-65012 GCF_015864385.1 Pseudoalteromonas sp. SWXJZ94C | reverse complement strand
AAAGGCTGAAACCAGTTTTAGTAAAGGTATGCCAGCAAAGCAGAAGAAAGCGATGCGCAGTACAGCTTATCTTGAAAGGTATTGAATTTATAGTGTTTTTTCATGCTCTTGCCCTGGGAGGTACTACTGAATATTTTTAAAACGGGGAAAAGAGTTTTTACTTTAAAAGTAAAAAATTGGGGCGATTGACGGGGCTTGAACCCGCGACAACCGGAATCACAATCCGGGGCTCTACCAACTGAGCTACAACCGCCACAACACACCTTTGTTGGTGTGGCGCGCATAATACATAAAATAATAAATTTTGTGAAGCCCTAAAGTAAAAAAAAGCAAAAAAAATAAATGAATGAATATTTATTACCTAAAATAGTTAAAGTTTTATAAATGTTCGCTAATATATAACGACACATAAATGTATCTAAAAAACAGAAAGATGTTTCATTTTATAGTATTAATTCACTATTTAATGAGAATTAATTGTAAATTAATGTATAATCGTTGCAGAAAAAACGCTTAATATAAACATTTGGAGTAAATATGGATTCAGTACTTAATTGGCTTAACGATAACTCAGGCCTAATTTTACATTACGGTATTCAAGCTGTGATTGCGCTTGTTATCTTTCTGCTTGGTAGTCGTATTGCTAAGTTTTGTTCTGGTTTAACTGAAAAAGGCTTCGCTAAAAAGAAAGTAGATAAAGCTGTTGGTTCATTTGTTTCAAGTATTGTGTACACACTTGTGTTTGCTGTAACTATTTTAATGGCACTTTCGCAAATCGGTATCGAAACTACATCATTCATTGCTATTTTAGGTGCTGCAGGTTTAGCTGTTGGTTTAGCATTACAAGGTTCACTTTCTAACTTTGCATCTGGTGTGTTAATTATATTACTTCGCCCTTTCAAATCAGGTGAATTTGTTGAAGCAGGCGGCAAAATGGGCACAGTTAAGAAAATCGAAATTTTCTCAACAGAGCTTCGTACTCCAGACAACAAAGTAATTATCGTACCAAACTCTCAAATAATGTCGGGTGCTATTACTAACTTCTCACGAGAGTCTACTCGTCGTATCGACTTAGTAATTGGTGTTGGCTACGATGCCGATTTACGCCAAGCTAAAGATGTTCTTAAATCTGTATTAGATGCAGAATCACGTTTACTTAAAGACCCAGCTTATACTGTTGCAGTAAATGAGCTAGGCGATTCAAGCGTAAACTTTGTTGTGCGCCCTTGGGTTAACTCAGCTGATTACTGGCCTACATACTGGTCTTTAATGGAAAATATTAAGATTGCATTAGACGATGCAAATATTACAATACCATTTCCGCAAATGGATGTTCATTTTCACAAGCAAGACTAATTTTTTAAATACCTATTAAATTAAGGTTTTACTTAATTATTGTAATAACAAAGCAGCTCATACTTGGCGAATTTGATATGTAGTATTTTTACATGAAAATTATTAACGTCATTTATGAGCTGTTTTGCTTGCTCTAACAGGTAACGGTTTAATAAAATAGATATACATTTATTCAAAGGTTATTTTTTAATGAAATTAAAGCTTTTATCAATTTTAGTTGCAGCGTCAGTTACAACTAACGCATTCGCAGAAGACGCAAAACAAAGAACCTGGGAAGTTACTAGTGAACTAGGTGCAATTATTACCAGTGGTAATACTGAAACAACCACGCTTAAAGGTGGCATTAAAGTACAGCACAACCTTGAAAACTGGAATAATGAATACAAAATAGACGGCATCTACAAAGAAGATGAAGTTGAAGATGATGATGGTAATAAAGATAAACAGCGTACAAACGAAAAGTACTCTATTTCAGCACAAGGTAACTACAAATTAAATGATGATTACTCTCATTTATTTATTTATGGTTCACATGTGTCAGATTACTTTGGTGCGTATAGAAGTGAGTCTGTAATTTCAGCCGGTTACGGTATGCGTTTATTGAACGAACAAAACATGTGGCTAAATGCTGAAGTTGGTCCTGGTTATAAATACTTTGAATACCCAAATGATAGCTCTGAAGTTGACGACAACGGCAACTCACTTGCTGGCGAATACGAAGGTGAAGTAATTGCATTAGGTAAATTAGATTACAACTGGCAGATTTCTGATAATGCACGTTTTACTCAGCTAGTAGCTGTTGAATACGGTGATACAAACACTAAAACGCGTTCAGAAACCGCATTACTTGCAAAAATTAATGGCTCTTTACAAATGAAAGTTGCTTTTAATATCACTAACAACTCAGATGTTGCTGATGATAAAGAAAGTACTGATACTGAAACGTCATTTACATTAGTTTATAGTTTTTAATTAACTTTATAAAACTTAATAAAAAGGGACGAAAGTCCCTTTTTTATTAATTTAAGAATAATGAATTTATTAAAAAAAATTAGCAACTACTTTAAATTGAATTACTTAAATTTACGATTTAATTATACTGCCTCTATTTTTAAATAGTTAATGGAAAAATTATTTAGAAGCCATTTCCTCTAACAATATTTTTTTAATTTTAGAGCTAATAACTGTTTGGGCGATGTACATTGACCCTTCAAGTGATAAATGACCGTAATCCCAAATTAAAGGTGTGTTTTTATCATCTATCTTAGCTAGGCATTTGTTATTGTCGTTGCATAAAGCATCAATAATAGATATATAGTTTATTTTACTATCGCTATAACGCTCTTTAAGGATTGAATTAATTGATAGTGTTTCTTCTACAAAATATACATCTTTAATGTAGCGTTCGCTGGGGTTAAAGTGCCTTTTAACTATAGCTTTAGGCAAAGATGGTCTCCACTGTGGTACTGGACCAATTAAAAGTATTGATGCATTTATGTTATTACTATCTAAGTAATTTTTAATTTCAAAGTAGTTATTTTTATCATGTTCTAATTTTTGCGCTAAAATTATAATTTTAGGTTTTATTTGTAAGATAGCATTTTTAGCTTTTGTATTTGATTTATCACAAGCAATTTTAAACTCACTTTTAGTGAGTATATCCTCTTTAACTAAGGGGCGGCAGCCTGATGTTGCAACTTGGTTAAATACAGTTTCAGTAAAAGTCGATCTTAATCCATACGATAAAGCTTGAGCGTGTGAGTCTCCCCATAGAAAAATACCGCCTTCACCATTATTTATACAAGAATCAGGAATATCATTTATTTTAGCTTTATTGCCGTCAAAGAAATTGCATTCTTGCTTATATTCAATATTTACATATTTAGATACATAATTTTCTTTTTGATATTTCTTCAAATATAAAGCATCTGGAGAGTTTGCAGCTGCTCTAAACTTCCAATTTACTCCATTAGAGATAAATATAATTATCGAAGAAAAACTAATTACTAACACGTAATGCAAAGGTTTAAATTTAAGAAGATTAATGAAGGTTATTTTTTCTATTTTATGTAATTTGATACATTCAATATATTTATATGATAACCATCCAAGTAATACTGATAATATAATATAGATAATAGGGGAGTGATTACCTCCACTACTTTCGTAATAGTAAACTGTAAGTGGCCAGTGCCATAAATAGATGGAATATGACCAGTAACCTAATTTTTGAAATACTATGTTACTAGTTAGAAGACTGTCATTTTGGTTAGCTTGAAGGATTAAAAAAGCACCGAAGCAAGGTATTAAAGCTAGGTATCCTGGCCATATATTTTCCTTACTTATGAATATATAAGATCCTAAAATTAAAAAAAAACCAAGCCATTGTGTCATTTTTTTACGATTACTACTAATATCTAAAGGGTATAAATAAGCAATTCCTCCTAGCATCATTTCCCAAGCTCTAGAGGGTAAAAAATAATATGCAAAATTAGGTGACGAATATGTAATATAAACGCAATAAATAAACCCTAAAATGGTTCCAATTAAAAGAACAATTTTTATTCTTTTTACAGACATTATTTTTTGCATTACAACCAGCAATACCGGATATATAAGGTAAAACTGCCATTCAACTGATAACGACCAAGTGTGTAGTAGCCATTTTTCATGTGAAATGGCATCGAAATATCCAGACTCTCTCCAATAAGCAATATTTGAGATGAATCCAATGCTACTACCAGCGTGTTTACCTAATAATTGAAACTCAGAAGGGATTAAAAAAAACCAACCAAAAACTAATAATACAAAGCAAAGTGCAGCTAGAGCTGGAATGATTCTGCTTGCTCTCGCAAGATAAAAACTAATTATTGAAAAACGCTCTCTCTCAAATCCCCTTATGATGATACTGGTCATCAAAAAGCCTGAGATTACAAAAAAAACATCGACACCTGCAAATCCTCCAGGCATCCAAGATGCATTAAAATGAAAGAGTACAACAGCAATTACTGCAATAGCTCTAAGCCCGTTAATATCTTTCCTAAAATTCATAAAACTGATGCACCTCCATGTAAATATTTGCCGATTATATAAGTAAGATCAAAGCTAAAGCAAAATAACATTACCTTATATGCTTAAAAACTTAAATTAATAGGAATTTAGATAAGTAAATTAGGGAGTGTTAACTTTTGTACTAAAACTTTCCAATTTGAGGTGATTTAGTTATGAGTTGATCTCTATAGTTAGGCGGGCTAGGTAGTGAATCCAAAGCTACTATAACGTCTTTAAAAATAGAGTAAAGCTAGCGCATACGTATTTTTTGTTGGTAATAAAAGTAAATCGACTTAGGGAATACTTAATAGGATACACCTTGCATTTGGTTGCTTACTGTTCATATTCGATAGTCAAACTGTACAAGATTAACTTAGTCTAAACATAAAAACACGTATCATAATGAGATAGTGTAACTAAATAAAAGCAACCTTACATGATGCGACAAGGGAATTTTTAAAATTACTTATTTTAAAAATTACACACTTTAGTCTTTATGGCTCGGAGCTTCTATTTAAAAGTAAATAATGTATTATAGCGGGAAATTTTGGTTCTTGATTTAGGGATATACTTACCAGTGAATGTTTTTAAACGATGTTTTAGTTTTTTATTATTACTTTCTAGTTTCCATTTAATGGCTTTTACGCCTACGGCGGCACAGCTAGAAAAGTTTAAGAAACTACCAAAAGCTCAACAAGAGGCACTTGCCGAGCAATATGGTGTAGATGTATCGACGATCGCAGGTACTAATAAATCGGAAACTCAAAGTAGTTTAGAAAACCAGCCAACAATAGGTCAACGGTCGGAACAAAAAGAAGAAGAATTAACCGACGAGGATCGTTTTAAACCTCAAATTGAAGAGGTCAAACCTTACGGATATAACTTGTTTGCGGGTGAGCCAACAACTTTTATGCCTAGTGAAAACGCCGCTGTACCTGATACCTACCTAATGGGGCGGGGAGATCAATTAACTATTAATTTCTACGGTAAAGAGAGTAATAGCTTTGATGTAACGGTAGATCGCGAAGGACGAATTAGTATCCCAAATCTAAGCCCTGTCGATGTAGCCGGATTAAATTTTTCTGAGGTTAAAGAGTTAATTAAAGCTAAAGTTGAGCAAGAAATTATAGGTGTCAAAGCTTTTGTTTCACTTGGACAGCTGCGTAGTATGCGAATTTTAGTTTTAGGAGAAGCATATAAACCAGGAAGTTATAGCGTATCTCCTTTAACAACTATTTCTCATGCTTTATTTGTAAGTGGTGGTGTATCAGACATTGCTTCATTAAGAAATATCCAAGTTAAAAGAGCGGGTAAAGTTGTCGTTAATTTTGATCTTTACGATTTACTTATTAATGGTGATAGTAGTAAAGATATTGTATTACAGCCGGCTGATGTTGTTTTTATACCAGCTGTAGGCGCACAGGTTACAGTTGAAGGGTTGGTAAAACGCCCTGCTATATTTGAGCTTAAAAAAGGCGAAACAGCTAAAGATTTATTACATATGGCAGGAGGATTAAAACCTGATGCCTATGCTCAAAGCGTATTCGTTGAGCGCTTTAGTCACCAGCGCAAAGAGATATTATCGATTGATTTTTCAAAAAATAATATAAGCTATATCCCTCAAGCAGGTGATAAAATTCGCTTTAACCCAATAAGCTTACAATATAAAAATTCTATTAGCCTTATTGGCGCTGTAGCTAGACCTGGCAATTACCAATGGTATAAAGGGAAACGTATTTCTGATGTACTTAAATCGGTTAGAGGTGATTTACTACCCCAGGCTGATTTAAGTTATGGCTTAGTCGTTCGAGAAGTAAATATAAATGGTGATATCGACATTTATCAATTTGATGTAGCGCAGGCGATTATAAAAAATGACGATAACGATTTTGAACTTCAAGCAAATGACAAAATCATGGTTTTTAGTCGCTTCGAAGAAAAAGAAGCAGAGCTAGTTGCACTTGAGAATATGGCTTTAAGTCAAAAGCAACAGCAAGAGCAATTAAAAGCAAAGCAATGGCATGAGTTTGAGAAAAAAGAGTTTGAAAAATATATTGGCATAAATGAAAAAGGCGAAGAATTAGTTCTAGATGATAATAAAATACTAACTATTGCCGAGTTTTCAAAGCGTAAAGCGGAAGAGGACCAAGAACTTAAGCCTGAAGATTATGCACTATTCAGTCGTCATAACTTACTCGAACCAATTATAGCGAAGTTAAAACAGCAAGCCTCATTTAATAACTCTATGCAATTAGTCGAGATAGCTGGGACTGTAACTTATCCTGGTATATATCCATTAATGATTGGCGGAAAAGTAAGTGACTTGATTTCTGCGTCAGGAGGTCTTTTAGAATCAGCCTATATTAAGCAGGCTGAAATAACACGTGTAGTTAGCTCCGATACATCAAAAATAGAACATATCAAATTTGATTTAGAAAGTGTTTTTAATGGAAATGCAGAAAATAATATAACTTTACGTAGTAAAGACAGTGTTAATATTTTTGCAATACCTAACTGGCAAGAAAATGTAAAAGTAGAATTAAAAGGTGAACTAAGGTTTCCTGGTACTTATACAATTCGCAGAGGTGAAACGTTAAATGATTTACTAAAACGTGCAGGTGGTTTCTCACAATTTGCAGAGCAAAAAGCAGCGGTATTCACACGTAAATCAATAAAGCAGCAAGAAGAAGAACAACTAGCGCGCTTATCATCAGAATTACGTAGAGATATAGCATCAAAGAGCTTTCAAAACTCAGAGTCAGGAAGTTCATTATCTTACGACGATATGACCAAGCTATTAAGTGATATAGCAAGTGTAAAAGCAGTCGGGCGGCTTGTGATTGATTTGCCATTAATAGTGAATAATCAACAAAATTTAGTGCTTCAAAATGGCGATCAGCTTTTCGTGCCGAGTAAGCGTGACTCGATTAGTGTTATTGGTGAGGTTAATTATTCTACTTCTCACTTATTTAAAAATGGAATTGATATTGAAGATTACATTAATCAAAGTGGGGGAATGAAATCTCGAGCTGCAGAAGATCGTATTTATGTAATAAAGGCGAATGGCTCAGTAAAAATTCCTAATAAAGGTAATTGGTTTGCAGCTAGTGAGTCAGAGCTGCTGGAGCCTGGCGATACAATAGTGGTGCCTTTAGACGCCGAACACATGGATAAATTAACCCTTTGGAGTAAGGCAACTCAAGTGTTATACCAACTAGGTGTTGCGGTTGCTGCATTAAGTGCTTTGTAAAAAAAGTTAATGCTTTAAGTTTAATTAAAATCAATAGGTTATTCCTTTTTTTAGCTTTTTATTTGAACGAAATGTGTATTTTTTTTAATAAAACCTTGAATTAATGTGGTTAAGTTATCATAATTGCCCCACCTCGAACTGATACTTCATTTGAGGAGTATTGGAAGAGTTTAAGAATATTAGTTTTCGTTGTTTAATTTAAAACAACGAAAATAAATTTTAAAACTGAACTGTACCCATCGGGTACTAATTAAATGGTCAAGGAGATAAAAATGAAGCGCTTTTCAAAAATCGCTCTAATCCCTGCAGCAGTAACAGCTGTTTTAGCAGGTAATGTATACGCTGGTACGGAAGCATGTTTTGAAGTTTACAAAAATGCTGATAACACTGGTGTTTCTGCATTTGACACTAAGTACACTGGCGCAGCTTGTGTAACACCGCGTACAACTGCTGGTGGAGCAACTTTAGAAACTCTTAATGAAACAAGCATTGCTTATGAATTAACTGGTAACCTTAGCATTGATTTCGATGATATCGAAGGCGATGGTACTTTTGGTGATCAGCAAATCATCTACATCCCAACTACCGATATCCCAGGTGGTTCTAAAATTGAATTTGAAATTACTGGTGCTCTTTTTGACGGTAATGCAAACCAAGTTCATTTAGTTAAATTAAATGACGACGGCGATATTGAAGCTATCGGTTCTTCAGATGGTACAGTTGATGGTACTAACGTTATCACTATCATTACAAAAGATAATGTTGTTGGCGCTGGTACTCGTCTAGCTTTCTCTCGTGTAGCTACAGGTAACGAGTTTGCTGTTGATCCAATTGGTATCAAAATTGCTAACGAAGAATGTACTACTGCAACTACATCTAAATCAGTAAGCATCAGAGCTACTGAAGCTATCTCAGATGGTGGTACTGGTTTCAGTATTCAAGGTGGTGTATCTTCATTCGTTAAGATCGCAGATATTTCTCCACAGTTTTATGCTTTCCAAGACGGTACAACAGCTGTTGGTGATGTAAACGCAGAAAGCAGCAATGCTGCTGGTCAAGCTGTTACAGCACGTACAGAGTTTGTTTTTGATGCTGATGCTTCTAAACAACTTGTTGTTAGAAAAAATCAAGTAATTTACAAAACTGCTTTCTACGACCGTGGTGCTACTCTAGACCGTAACATCGTATTAACTGTTTCTGATAAACTAGAAACTTCATTTGTTGCTTCAGTAATGCCTGGTACTACTGTAGATATGGGTCTTTTCAACTCTCGTACAGCTGCTACAGGTGTATTAGCAACTCAAGAGCCAGTTGAAATTGGTACTACTTGGGGTGACTTTGGTTTAACTAAAGCAACTGCTCCAGTATACGAAACGTATGCACTTGACGTATTCACTCCTGAAGCAACTGGTGGTGATGTTGAAACAAACGCTAAAACTTCTACTAGTAACTTATTTGGTGCTGATTACAACCAAATGTTTTACGCGGTAACTAATACTTCAGCTACTGGTATCATGAACTTTAACTACGATGTTAATACTCATTATACTTTAGACTTTGGTAACGCAGATTACATCGACCATTGTGAGCTTAGCAAAGTATCTCATGAAGTTGGCGTTAACGGTGCTGTACTTAAAGTTCCTTACGTTGTAAACGGCGAAGGTAACTTTGTACGTGTAACTAACGAACATGATGAGTCTGCAGAAGTTACTGTTGATGTATTCGGTGAGTCTGCTAATGGTAATACTAACAACCGTAAAGTAACTGCTGTTAAACTTGGTACTGTTGCTGCTAAGTCTTCTGTTGTTTACTTTGTACCTAAGCTTATTGAAGAAGCTGTAGCTCAAAAAGGCTACACTGGCGCAGACGGTGGTTACTCTGAAGGTGCTTTAGGCGCTAACACTACTTCAAACAGTAAACGTCATTCATTGACTTTCACTGTAACTGCACCACGTGACCTTGTTCACGGTGTAGCTGTACAACGTGTAGCCGGTGCTTCTGACCGTGTAATGCCTGTACTTGACCAAAATGAGTGGAGCCAATAATTAACAACTAGTTAATTATTAGCCGATAAACCCTCGCTTTTGCGGGGGTTTTTTTTGTTGAAAATAAGGAATATTAATGAATAAACTATTATTACTTTGTTTTGTCGCTATTTTATCTGGTTGTCAATCGGTACAAAACAACGAAAACACAGAACTTAAACAAGAGCTTGCACAATTAAAAGAAGTTCAAAGACAAATTGCCGTTAAAGTTGGATTAGGTTCGCTAGTTCGTCCAGAAAAAATTGAATTGTCATCAGATGCTGTATTTATTGGCTCTAAAGATGCTGAAATTGTAATGATAGAGTTTACCGACTTACATTGCCCATACTGCAAAAAGTTTCAACAAACCGTATGGCCTGATTTTAAGGCTAAGTTTGTTGATACTAACCAAGTTGCTGTTTCTGCAAGGGAATTACCATTAGCTAGTTTGCATCCCAAAGCACCTTACGCAGCTGTTACACTTCGCTGTGCCTATAATCAAGGGCAGTACGAAGGTGTAAAAAATCGTTTATTTGAACTTGGTAACTCAATGGAGCAAAACTCATTAGCTGAGATAATTAACGATTTTGAGCTAGACGAAGAGCAATTTAGCGCATGTTTAACCGATACCGGTATTCATAATATTATTACGCATTCTTTACAAGATGCTGCTGAACTAGGTTTAACTTCTACACCAACTTTTATCATTGGTAAAAAGGAAGGTAACTCTATTGTAAATTACGAACTTATTTCTGGTTCTGGTAGTTTAGAAAAATTTGAATCAGCAATCGACAAGGTACGTCAATCTAAATAGTTTATGTAGTTACATTACTGCGTGGCTATGATAAATTTGGGAGCTGAATTTAAAGCTCCCTTTTTATTCGTATTATTAGTAACACTTCATGGATTTGATTATGAAATACAAATTTAAAAATGTCGGTTTTACACTCGTAGAACTATTAATTGTAATGGTGATTTTAGGCCTTTTAGCTTCCATTGTAGCCCCAAGAATGTTCAGTAAAGTCGACTCTGCTAGAGAAGGCACAGCTAAAGCACAAATGCAGGTAATGGCGACATCGCTAGACTCATACCGCTTAGATATTGGTTATTATCCAACTAAACTAGATGAATTATTAAGCAGCTCTAATAAGCTTTGGGATGGTCCTTACTTCCCACAAAAAATCCCATTAGACCCATGGGGAAATGAATACAGCTATAGTGCAAGTTCAGATACAAATGGCGATATGTTCTCTTTAAAAAGTTTTGGCAGAGATGGCAAGCCAGGTGGCGAGGGTGAAGACGCTGATGTGGAACACTAAAGTAAGGGAATATGTAACTCAGCACAATCTCATTGATATAAATAGAATGTCTCAGGCGCTTGAATATCAAACAACTACAAACGAAAAGCTAGATATACTTTTACTAAATTCTGGCTGGATCGATGAAGACCAATTGTGTGCAATGTATGCAAATTTACTCGGTTGTAAAGAATGGGTTGGTCCAATTGAGTTAGAGCAAGGCAGTATAGAAAAAATAAGTAACGTGAATAGCGAGTTCTTGCTGGCTGCGCATTTGCTGCCTTTAGGGATCGAAGGTAAGACCTTAAAGTTAGGTTTCACCTCTCCTCATAATAAAGATGGTTTAGATTACATACGGTTTTTAGATTTTGATATTGAATTTTATGCACTAACAAAAAAAGATTTTGAATTACTTAGCGAGCAATTTAAAGCTTTGTCACAAGAACAACCTGAACTTGTAGGGTACTCAGACAATGTAGCTGTATTAAAAGAGCTAGCGCTTGGAGCACCTACTGTAAGCTTGGTAAATAGCCTTATAAATAAAGGCGTAAAATTAGGGGCCTCAGATTTACATATTGAACCTGTTGATGGTCGCTACCGTGCGCGATACAGAATTGATGGTATTTTAAAAGAAGCCGACCCTATTCCATATAGTTTACAATTAGCTGTTATTTCAAGAATAAAAATATTGTCTGGTATGGATATCGCTGAAAAGCGTCGCCCACAAGATGGTAAAATAGAAATGAAAGCTGGTTCTACGGATTTAGATATTCGTTGTTCAACTTTACCACTTGGTGTTGGTGAAAGTGTGGTAATGCGTTTTTTAATAAAAAATGCAGTTAAGTTTGATCTCGAAAAATTAGGATATTCTGAAGATCTGATCGCCTTTATAAATGAAGATCTTAAACGAACTTCAGGCGTTATTTTAATGACGGGTCCCACTGGTTCAGGTAAAACAACGTCATTATATTCATTTTTGAATCAAATAAATAAGCCAGATATTAAAATTATCACATTAGAAGATCCTATTGAATACCAACTTCCAGGTGTAAACCAAGTTCAAGTTAACTCAGATATAGGTTTTGACTTTTCGGCTGGTTTAAGAAGTATAGTACGACAAGATCCTGACGTAATAATGGTTGGTGAAATCCGTGATAATGAAACTGCTAAAATCGCGCTACAATCAGCTTTAACAGGTCACTTAGTGTTTAGTACCGTGCACACAAACGATGCCCCTTCTGCATACACACGTCTAATGGATTTAGGTATTGAAGAGTATTTATTAAACGCAGGCTTGGTTTCTATAATGGCACAGCGATTAGCAAGAACACTATGTAGTCACTGTAAACAGCCGCTAGGTCCTGAAGAAAGTAAACATTTTCATGAAAAGTATTCATTACATCAACTTACAGTGCCTAATCAAAAAGGGCTCTACCAAGCTGTAGGATGCGAGGAATGTGAAAACAGTGGATATGCTGGTCGAGTTGCATTTTTAGAGTATTTACCATGTGATAGTGATATTAAAAGAATACCTAAAGATGAAAAGCTATTAGATAATCTTTATCAATTAATGGCTGATAAAAACTTACGAAGCTTAAAGCAAGATGGACTACTAAAAGCGTTGCAAGGGATTACAACGATTGAGGAAGTTATGAGGGTTGCGGGATGAGCCAGCTTTTTAAGTTTAAAGCATACTCACATAGCGGAGAATTGGTTAATGGAGAGATCACCGCAGAGAGTGAAAAGGAAGCATTTTCTAACTTAAGAAAAGACTATAAATTAGTTATTAAAGTCAGTGCGGTTTCCCAAGCAATACAACGTAAAAGAATAACACTCTCTGATTTAGAGCAATCGACTAATCAGCTTTCTACATTGTTAAAAAATGGCTTAAAAATAGATAAAGCACTTTCTGTATTAGTTAAATCAAATCGAAAGTCAGCAATTGGTTTAGTATGGGCTTCGGTTTTATCAGATATAAAACAAGGGGCTTTATTGAGTGATGCTCTTGGAAAACGACCAGAAACATTCTCTACTTTGTTTGTTGAAATGGTTAAAATTGGCGAAAGTACCGGTAATTTACCACAGGTATTTAGCCGATTAAGTCAAAATCTGTTATTTCAAAATGCACTCAGAAATAAAGTAATTCAAGCAATTACATACCCGTTTTTTATTCTAATAGTTTGCGTACTCGCAATTTGGGCAATATTTAACTTTGTTATACCGAGTATGTCTACAATGTTTGAATCGGTAAGTGATATACCAAGTTATACGCAATTACTTATGGATGCTTCAAAATGGATACAAAATTATCAGATACATTTATTAATATGTATTGTTTTACTGATAACTGGCGCTGTTTTTGCTTTTCAAAAGCATGAATTAAGGCTCAAAATGATTCAAGCGACAGTTAAGCTCCCTCTTATAAAAACTATTGTAAAGCAGTCTGATCGTATTCGCTTTGCAACCTCTTTACAGCTTACCCTTGAAAGCGGTGTGAGCTTGTCTAATGGTTTAGAGCTAGCAAGTGAAACTGTTTTAGACCCTCAACTAAAAAAAAGCCTCCGAAAAATTGTAGTAACAGTGTCATCTGGTGGCATTTTGAGCGATGAATTGGCAAAGCTTTCACTCTTTGATGATATTGGTATTTCATTAATATCGGTAGGTGAGGAGAGTGGCACATTAACAAGCTCTTTTACTGAGATAGCAGAAAGAGCACGACTGAGTTTTGAGCAATGGCTAATCAGGTTTACAGCAATGTTAGAACCTTTACTCATTTTAGTTATGGGTGGAGTTGTTGGCTCTGTAGTAATAACAATGTTACTAAGTATAGTATCGATAAACGATGTCTCTTTCTAAATACAAAGGCTTTACATTAATAGAGCTGCTCATAGTTTTAGTCTTAATTGGTCTAACTACTTCATTTGTTTTGCCTAATATGTGGCAGCAATTTGATCAAGCTAAATTTTACAGCGAAAAAAAACAACTAGCATCAATTATAACGTTTACAAAAGAGTATAGCGTTTATAAAGGAGGCTCATTAACATTGGTTGTGTCTGATAATTTTTTAGAAGTTTATGAAGAAGATAAGCCATTAAAAAAAGCAGACGACGAGAAACTTGATGACAACAATATTATTAGTACAGAGCTAGCAGTTGTGGCACCTGATACAAATGAAGAACCGAATGAGCGAGAAACAAAGGGACATTTGGTTAAACGTATAGACTTTAAAACATTTACGCTAACCCCTGTAACGCATGTATTTAATGCCAATAATTACTTTAAAAAAATTAGCTTAGTGATTACCTCTAAGGGAACAAATAAAAGTGAGAAAATTGAAGCATAATAAAGGGATGACCCTTATTGAGGTATTAATTGCTTCTATTATTTTATTTATAGCCGTTAGTGCCATTAGCTTTGTTATGCGCTCATCTTTACTACATGAGAAGCGTTTAATGAATAATGTTGAACGTGGATTATTAGCCGAGTATATTCGCGATGAAGTGAGCTATCAGTATCAGTATCAAAACGTATCAGCGGGAACCTACGATATAAAAAATAGTACATATACATGGGTCTTATCTGTATTAAATTCTCAACCAGCCATACGCTTTATATCCTCAGAGTCCGAAAATACAACTACCACGACAGATGACAATATAGTGCTGTATGAAGTTACTGTTACGAAAGATGATAAAAAAATATTGAGTTTTAAAGATGTATATTGGAAGCAATAAATGTAATCAATCAGCTTTTACATTAGTAGAAGTGCTTGTAGCAATGGTTATTTTTTCTTTAGTGATGACCTTATCAGTTACCAGTTATAGGTATTCATTATCGACCCTTACAAAGGAAGACAAAAGTTACAAGGTTAAAACGCTAACAACAGTAAAACTAATTAATAAACAAATACGTTCACTTATCCCCTTTATATACCGCACAGAATTAAATGAACAGGTGCCTTTTTTTGAAGGTGATTCTAATAGTGTGTCATTTATAACTGATAAACCCATACAGGTTGATTCACCTATGGCTGTAATTACATTAAGTATTCGTAATAAACGCCTAGAGTATTGTGAAGCTGAATATGGCTCTTTTTTACTTGATAACATAACCCGAGAGGATCTTAGTTGTGAATCTCCGATTATATATATGCAAGGAGAGGGAGTAGAGTTTAGTTATTTTGGTTGGAAAGATGGCTTTGAATTAAGTAATTATTATTCAGAATTTTTTAGTATAGCTGTAAAACCTAAACCAATGTGGTCAAATGTATTTTCAGCAAAAAAAAGAAAAATATTACCTCTTTATATAAAAATAAATACACGAGAGCAATCTGCAATTATGTTAAAAATACCGCAGTTAAATTCTTTTGAGCAGGGAGCAACAAATGCTTTCGAAGGCTAAACATAATCAAGGGGTCGCTTTAATAATTGTTTTAATGATTACTGCTGTTATGGCTGTAATTATGCTTTATATGACAGGGCAAGGGCAAAATAACGCTCGATTAGCTGGCATATTGAAGCAAAGTACAGATGCTCAATTAAGCTTAGAGAACGCGCAAGCAGAGTTAATTTATAGCTACATGACTACTTCATTTAGTATTTTAGGTCCTCGAGATGACTTTCAAGGTCAATCAGTCACAAATGCTTTTACAAAAAACTTGGCTAGTGAAACAAAAGAACTTGCAGACTATAGCGTGTCAGTTCAAGACATAAGTGGTTTGGTGTCACTTGTACCTTTTAATAAGTCAGACTTTAATCTTTTATTACTTAATCAAGGCGTAAGTCAAGATGAGCTGCTTAGAATTAGTGATCGTTTGGATGATTGGCAGGATCAAGATAACCTAAAGCATTTAGAAGGCGCTGAACGTGGTGATTATAGTGAGCCCTACCTCCCTAAAAATGGTGTTATTCAAAAATCTAAAGAACTAGTTTATATATTGGGAAGTGAAGATCTTTATGAACAAATAAAACCATATATTACATTATATGCATCGGAGTACATAGTTCGACAATTTATGCCTAAATCTTTATACTCTGCCTTAGGAATTTTGGAGCAAAGTGCTCAAAATACGTCAGCGGATGGTGTGAATTACCCTAGCGGACGCTTTTTGATCAAAATCACTTCAAACAAAAATATTTCAATTACAAAAAAGTTTATACTATTACGGGGACAGGATTCTTTCAGTCCATATTCTATAACAGATGAAGAGCTGATTTTTAGATAATGAAAAATTTCTTAAAGAAGTTAGGTTCACCCTCGGCTTTTTGCCACTTTAAATACCATCTGACAACAGAAAGTGTTGTATCAAAAACAGAGAAAAAAAAGCCAAAAGTTACTTTAGCGACAGCGTGCTTAATTGATCGTAATTTATTTTGGGCTACTACACGAACATACGAAAACACACCAATAACAGAAATAAAAAATATCATTCAAGCAGAAAAAATTCAATTGCCTCCAATGGAAGGTGGTTTTTTTTGGTCAATAGATAAGTTATCGAGTAATCAATTTACTATTTCTTATTTTGTTGTTCCTGAATCTATTTTAGATAAGATACCAGAAGAATGTCGTGTTGTTATTCCATTGTATTCAGCTTCAGATGACACAGAGGCACAGCCTCTTTTAATTACGCATGCTAAGCCTTCATTTAATTATGAAAACCAACTAAGTAAAATTAATTGGTTGCAAGTTATAGGTTTATTTTTGAGTAATAAAAAGGCAGATAATAAACCTGAAAAGCTTAGCAATCGTAAATTGTTAATTGCAGTTGGTTCTATATTTAGCATAACCGCTGTTTTATTAAGTGTGTATTTAATGGTTGCAATTAATCATTACCAAGGAATAAAAACACATAACGAAACCGCCGTTAATGCAGTGTTATCAGAACGGCAGAATCGTATTAAAGAGATTAAATTAACGTCTGATTTTATAAAGTTTTTAGAAGATAATCCAAATGTCTTAAATAAATTAAGTTTAATCAATATAGATGCCGAAGGTGTTTTTATTGAAAGAGTAAAATTAATAACTAAAGGTGTTGAAATATTTGGCACATCAGAAAATTCAGCGACCAAAGTATTAGAACAGATAATTAAAACAGAATCGGTTAAAGAAGCTAAGTTTTCAAGAGCTGTAACAAAAAATAAAACGGGATCAGAGTCTTTTACCATTGAGGTTACATGGAAGTGAATACATCATCTATATCAATAAAAAAATGGGGAGTAGGGCTAATAGCTTTACTTTTGAGCTTTGAGTTTTTAATTTTTCCTTGGCTCGATTGGCTAGATACTAATAAACAAGAACTCGAAGGTTTAAAAAAGATTGTGGCTAAACAAGAGTTTGTTTTGGCATCAGAGCAGGAATTAAAAAATAGTTCTGCTCAACTAGAAGCTAATTCAAAAGAATTCTCAGGGCTACCTGTTTTAGAAAAAAACCAAGAGCCATCTTTACTTTGGTTACAAATAGTCGATGAAGCTGTTGCCCGATATGAATTAAACATAAATAATAAAGCACCTTTTAGAGAGGTGGAAATTAATACTGCCTATTCTGTTTATGCAGGGCAACTGAACGTATCAGGGGATTACAATCAAGTACTTAATTTGCTCCATGAGCTTGAAAATATTCAAGATGGAAATAGGGTAAGGCAAGTGTCACTAATACATGATAAAGCTATACCTGATCAAGTAACTGCAAATATTGAGTTTGTACGGGTATTTAAAAAATCATGAGAAATATATTAGTACTTTTATGCGCATGTATTGCGGCTTTCGTATGGGTAAGCGATTTTTTATTATTAAGTGATGATAATAGTAATAAAAAAGAGGTTAATTCATTTAATTTAGAAACGTCTAGAGTTTCACAAAAACAATTTGATATTGAGCAGTTAGCTAAAACACTCGGTGTAGATTATCAATACATAGGTAAAAATAAAGAGGATATCGTAGAGCCCGATATCATAGAAGTAACGCTCTCGTTGGTGGCAATATATACCAGTGGTGATATGGCAAAGGTTCGCTTACGGTTAAAAACTCCGACAGGAGAGGATACAATTGATGTCATTGAAGGCGATAAGTTTGAATCTTTAGAGCTGAGTAAGATCAGTGCTACAGAGGTTAAGTTGCTAAATAGCGGTCAAACTGTACAGCTTAAAATGTATAAACCACAAGTAATTAGTATTACAAAAACAAATGGTGTTGAGGAAGTAACAAAATGATTAGCAAACCATTAAAGGGATCTCTTTTAGTTTTATTAGCACTAACCATTTCAGGTTGTGCAACAAAAAGTACTAATGATAAAAAAAGTTTGATTAGTGACGATAAGATCTCTGTAAAAAGATCCATACTTAAAAGTACAGGTAAGCAAAATAGCGATATAGTCCGACAAGAGGAAGAAACTCAAAACGGAAATGATTTCAGTTCTTTAAAAATACAAGATTTAGGTGGTATTACTCGCTTAAAAGAAGATGCTAAAAAATCACCTGCGTTAAGCGGAGCACCTATTACATTTTCGGCAGATGAAATATCAATCAAGGAATTTACTAGCCGCGTATTCGACGAACTTCTAGGTCTTAATTACGTAGTAGCACCAGGCTTAGCTGCTTCAAATGACAAAATAACATTAAATATTTCTACAGAAATACCAAGAACCGACTTTTATAAAGTAGTTATAAAAACGCTTGAAGAAAGCTCAATTAGAGCTCTCAGAAAAGACAATATTTTATATTTATCAAAAACAACATCATCAGATCAAAAAAACTCCATTGCTATTGGTATTGGTAATCAAGAAATTGATATACCACAAATGTCTGGGGCAATTACCCAAATTGTTCCTTACGTTTATAGCAGTAGCCGAAACATAACAAGTATTATGAAAAAGCTATCTACTGCGCAAGTAACTGTAAATTCATTACAAAAATTAATTATTTTAGAAGGTGATAGAACTGAAATATTAAGAGCAATGAAAATAGTTAATATGTTAGATGTGCCTAGAGCATATGGACGACAAATTCGGTTAATTGAGTTTGCGCATATCTCACCTATTGAAGGCATTAAACAAATCGAAAAATTACTTGTTGAAGATGGTATGGAAGTGTCACAAGCTGGAGATGCTTCATTTGTGCCTATTCCTCGTATTAACGCATTTGTAGCCTATGCAGCGAGTGAAAAAATAATCGATCGTATTACTTTTTGGGCAAATAAAATAGATGTACCAATAGCGGGTGACGAAAGACAATATTTTATCTACAAACCTAAATATGCAAAAGCTGAAGATATGCTTGAATCAATTAGTACATTATTACTAGGGCAAACGAGTACCCCTAATAGTAGTTCTAATTCTAATTCTGGTTCAGATGGAGCCGACAGCAGAAACCGTGGAAGTGTATCAAGCGAAGGTCCAATTCGCTTTAGTCTTGATAAACAACAAAATGCATTGATTTTTTATACCACGACCGATGAGTATCGTTTAGTAGAATCATTAATGGAAAAAATGGATGTACTACCAGGGCAAGTTATTCTCGATGTTACTATTTTAGAGGTAACATTAAGTGATTCTGTATCGTCGGGTATTGACTGGGTTTACCAAAATACAGGGCTTGAGCCTTCAAGCGGTCCTTTAACTAACTTTACAGGCTCACCAAGCAGTATTGTAGGTACAGTACTCAGTGGTAACTGGCAGGCTAATTTAAATTGGAATTCTACAAAAAGTGATTCTCGTGTTTTATCACGCCCTTACCTAATAGTAAGAGATGGAGAATCAGCAACTATTAGCTCGGGTGATCAGGTTCCAATTATTACGCAAACCGTACAAAATGTTGGTGACAATAACTCGGTGTCTAATTCTGTTCAGTATCGCTCAACAGGCGTAAACGTTACAATTACACCAATAATTAACTCTCAAGGAGTTATAAGCTTAAGTGTTTCAATGTCGGTAAGTAATGCGAGCGCAAATAACTTAGGTGGTAGCAGCTCTCCTACAATCACCAATCGTTCTATTACAACAGAAATCTTATCTGGAGATGGTCAAACAGTAGCACTTGGTGGTTTAATTCAGCAAACTAAAGACAATAAAGGTAATAGCATACCAGGATTAAGTACGCTGCCAATTTTAGGTAATCTTTTCAAAACAAAAGATGACGCGGTAGGCCGTACAGAACTTGTTATGTTAATCACGACCAAAGTAATTAATAACTCGAGCGAAGTTGACGAGTTTAGTGAAGCTATGACTGAGTTATACAGTACACCAATAACAATTAAATGAGTGAGTAAATGAAGTTATTATTAGTAGGTAATCACACATGTGGAAATAGAGGTGACGGAGCTATTTTAAGAGGTTTAATCGCCGAGCTAAGAAAGCAGGTACCTAATATAGAATTAGATATCTACAGTCGATTTCCTGTTAGCTCTAGTTACTTATTGAGTGAACGCCTACAAATGGATCCACTAGATCAATATCACTCATCTAGTGGTTCGTTTAAAGAACGCTTGTGGAAAAAGGTTAGTCGTCGATTTTTAGGCTATAGACTAGCTAAGCAACTTAAAGCTAAAAATTTCAAAAATTTACCAGTGCACATCAAACAGCATGTTAATACGTTAAATCAGTATGATGCTGTTATTCAGGTTGGTGGTTCTTTTTTTGTTGATTTGTACGGACCTGCTCAATTTGAACATGCTTTATGTACATTAATAGCAGATAAAAAGTTATTTATGCTAGGGCATTCGGTTGGACCATTTAATAGCAGTAAGTACGCTAAACTTGCAAACCAAGTGTTTTCATCAGTTGATGGGCTTGCTTTAAGAGAGAGCCTAAGTCTTGATTATATGCATAAAGCATCTATTACCGATAGCAAGGTAAAAATGGGCTCAGATACGGCTTGGTTGGTACCAAACGAATTAGTGAACTTACCTAGCCATATTTCAGAATTAGCTAAATCGAAGCCTATTATAGCGATTACACTTAGAAAGCTGGCACCATTCGACAAGCGTTTAGGTGTTACTCAGCAACAGTACGAAGAGCGTTTTGCGCTAATTATCGATGAGCTTATTAATGATGGTTATCAAGTTGTACTGTGTTCAACATGTACAGGAATTGATAGCTATCAGCGAGATGATCGAATGGTTGCATTAAAGGTGCAGGCGTTAGTTAAAAACCAAGCTCTGTGCTATGTCATTATGGATGAACTTAATGATATAGAGTTAGGGTCGTTTCTTAATATGTGCGTCTTAACAATTGGTACTAGGTTGCACAGTGCTATTATTTCGATGAACTTTGGTACACCTGCAATAGCTATAAATTATGAGCATAAATCAAAAGGAATAATGGCTCAACTTGATATGCCTGAACTTTCAAAAGACATAGAGTCTTTATTTGATGGTGACTTATTAAATTCGGCAAAAGATATTTTAAATAATTTGAACCAAGTTGAGTTAAAAATGAATGTTCAAGTTGGCAAAGAAAGACAAAAAGTAAGAGAAATGATAAAGAATGCATTAAATAGCATTGCGAGTGATACATGCGAATAACTTTTTTTTTAAATCAATTCCCAGAGCCATCAGAAACCTTCGTAATAAACCAAATCATAGGGCTTATCAAGTTAGGAAATGAAGTAAATATTATTGCTACACGTAAAGGTGATTTAAGCCATAATCATCAAGCTGTTATAGACTACTCGTTAGTTGAAAAAACAACGTATTTAACGAATGAATCAGCAAAAGATAGCACGTTAACTATACGGTTAAAACGCGTTTTGAATGTACTTAAACCTAAAAATATAATAAAAAAAATAAAAGCACTTAATATAAAGCATTTTGGTATTCACAGTAAATCACTACTGCTACCCAGTATAGTGAGTTGCAGTACGCATATACATGAAGCAGATGTTTTTATTGCCCATTTTGGTACTGCTGGCGTTGTAGCGAACAAAATGAAAGAGCTAAATTTATTAAATGGTAAATTAGTAACTGTATTCCATGGCTCTGATATTTCGGTTAAGTCAATATTAAACGTGTTTCAAAAGGATTATAAAAAGCTCTTTGAAACGAGTGATTTAATTCTTCCGATTAGTGAGTTATGGAAAAGTAAGTTAATAGAGTTAGGTTGTCAGGAACAAAAAATACGCGTAAACCGAATGGGTATAAATAGTCAGCAATTTGAATGTAGAGCATTCGATACTCCATTGTCTAAACCGCTAAAAATAATAACAGTCGCACGCTTTATTGAAAAAAAAGGTTTATTTGACGCGCTTTCTGCGATTAAAATTTTAAAAGATCAAGGTCTAGATTTTGAATATAGTATTGTTGGCGGCGGAAAGTTACAAGATGCAATTGAGGACAAAATTAAGGTCTTAAACTTGCAAAACTGTACTTCATTACTTGGATTTCAACCTCAAGAAAAAATAAGTAAACTATTACAAAGTGCGGACGTGTTTTTATTGCCTTCTATTACTGCCCCTAGCGGTGATATGGAAGGAATACCAGTTGCACTTATGGAAGCAATGGCTATGGGGCTAATTACAGTCTCTACTTATCATAGTGGTATTCCTGAGCTTATTACAAATCATAAAAGTGGTTTATTAGCACCAGAACATTCACCCGAAACCTTAGCACAAGCAATTACTAGCTTAGTAACTGGCGAACTAAATATTGCTAAAATGCGTGAAATGGCAAAATTAACAATCCAAGAGAAATACGAACAATCAATGTTGTATGAACAATTAGCTTCTTTGTTAGTTGAAGTGTATGAGCAATAAAAAGCAAGGATTATGGATTTTAAGCTCATCAGGCATTGCTGGGTTGAGCCAATTTGCTATCTATTTTCTTATTGCATTTTTTGGTGATGCTGAAAAGTTGGGTATACTTGCGATTGTTAATATAGTCGTTTCAGTTATCTTTTTAATACAAGATTTTGGTCTAGCAAGTTACTTCATCCACAAACAAGATATCGACAACCCGCAAAAAAATGCACTGCACTTTGTAAATTTAGGCCTAGGCGGCTTTGCTAGTCTCATTATGTTTGCATTAGCCTACCCCATATCTGTATTTTATGAAGAGCCAATAATATCCACTTGCTTATTAATTTTGTCAGTTAACTTTTTATTGTTAGGAGGCGCAGCTCAATATCAAGCCCACTTTATAAAGTCAGGTAAAAATATCTTGTTAGCTAAAATTGATATTATTAGCAAGATGAGTTTGTTAGCGGTTACTTTTTTGCTTATTAAGTCTGATGTATCTGTTTTATTTTCTTATGTATATGGGGTTGTAATTACCTCGATAGTTAGATTAGCCCTACTGCTTTTATTAGCAGAAAAAAGTTGGCACCCAAATTTTCAAGTTGATTGGACTATTGTTAAACCAGCTTTGAAATTTGGTGGTTATCAAATGGGCTCTCAAATTATAAATCAATTAAAAACCCAGTTAGATCAGATCGTAATAGGTAAAATAATGGGGTTAGAAGCCTTAGGTATCTATTCGTTCGCAAAAGAAATGGTGTTACAACCTGTAAAGTTTATAAGACCCTTAATAGGTCGGCTTTTTTATCCAAACATTGCCAAAATGCAAAAGGATAATAAAGCATTCTTAGGTTACTTAAATAGCTTTGTTACTCAGGTAAGTTTTTTAAACTTGGGTTTGTTTGTAATGATATTTTTCTTTTTTTACATATTCTCAGATTTAGTATTAGGGGATAAGTATCAAGGGTTTCTCCCTATTTTTACAATCTTATTGATCATAGGAATGTTAAGACCAATAGGGTTTGTACTAGGAGTAGCAGCCCAAGCAAAAGGGCGTGCCGACCATGAGTTTCTTTGGAATTTAATTACTTCATTTATTAGTGTGATTATTGTTTTTGCTTTTGCAAGCTTGAATGATCTTATATTATTTAGTTATGCCATGGGCGTTTTACAAATCGCTTTAACTATTTTCGCTGTAGTATATTTTTCTAAACGTGAAATTAAATTATCATTACCTACGATATTAACTATCTTGCTTCCTATTTTAAGTGTTTATGCACTATTAAATATTTATAGCTTTTAATTATTGGTTGAATTTTAAATGCAAAAAACAACAATAGTCGATTGGCGTCACCAATTTATTATCACATCAAACGCTACACTTATTGACGAGCTTCCTCAAAATTGGAAATTGAATAGTGTAATAGGAACCAATATTGAGTGTAGATACCATGATTCGTTACCTATTAATAAAGTCATGCTATATGAAAAAGAGCTACTGGTTTTAGGGTGGGCTATTAACCTTAAAACAGGTCTGTTAATTAACGAAGATTGTAATTTAAGATGTAAAAAAACTGATTTAGCAGGGCGGTTTATTGCAGTAGATATAAGCGATATGAGCGTTTTTGGCGATCCCCTAATGTCTCAACCCGCAGTTTTTAATTCAAAGCTAAATGCAATTGCATCTACTCCTAATGTTATTGCATCTTTTTTTAATGAAAGCTTAGAGTTTGATGCAGATATAGATCAAAATTTGAATGAAAATTCAGGTGGTTTCTATCCATTTGGTATGACTCCTTACATACATTATCGTCGTCTTTTATGTAATCATGAATACAGTTTATTAAGTAAGAAGACCTGTCGCTTTTATAAATTTACTAAATTAGCAAACTTAAGTGACGAGCAGCACTTAGAAAAAATATCTCAATCAGTAAGCCAAGTAATGTCAGCTTATATCAATGAAGGTGACACACAAATAGCGCTCAGTGCAGGAAAAGAAACACGGTTTATGCTTGCCTGTTCACTAGAAAACAAACATAAATTAAGGTTTATGACTCGTTATGATTACGATCCAGGGTCAGAGCAGGACTTTATTACAGCTAAACACATAGCAAAAAAATTCAACTTAAATCATGTTGGCATTATAAAGTCACACTATAAGAGCTTATCAACTGTTGATAAAGAGAATTGGTTATCTCGTGTTGGCTATGCAGTTGCAGGTAACCCACTTAAAAGTTATAACCTGATAGATAGTGAAAAAAAAGACTTCTTCTCACTAACAGGGATTGGAGGTGAATTCATTCGTGGTTTTTACTGGAATGCATATAAATCCTATAAAACAAAATTAACCCCTGAGTTATTATTAAAAATTACAGCCTTACCACTAACTAAATCTTATATTCGAGAAGCAACTACTTATCTAGATAGTCTAGATAAAAAATTAAATGATTATGATATTTTAGACGTCTTTTATCTTGAAAATAGAGTCGCTGCTTTTAGCAGCCCACACAAGTATGGCTGTATTAATGGTATTAACTTTGTTACACCATTTTCGTCTCGGTGTTTTATAGAGCACGGTTTTAGTTTAAGTAAAAAAATAAAGGCAACGGATATGTCTTTAGTTAAAGTTATTAAAGCTAAATCTGAGTTTTTAGGGAGATTACCTTTTAATTTACCTATAAATATTTATGGTTGGTGTAAGCCTTATTATTTCAAAAAAATTATGCGGGCGCTCAAATCAAGAATACTAAAATAATGTTTTTGATTTTTCACGGGTATATTTACACCATTTAGCATTATTTTAGGAGTTAATTTTTATGTCTTCAGGCGGACCTAAATACGATATTGGTTATCTTGATTTTTTAAGGGGATGGCTGGCACTGCTGGTTTTTTTCCATCATGCTGCCATTTTGGGCGGTGGACCTGGTTTTTTATCGGGTGAGATAGGGCAAGAAGCTGTTAATGCTTTTATGTTAGCGTCTGGGTTCTTAATTTATTTTCAGTGCTCAATAAGTAAACTATACGGAGGTTTAGAAACAAAAAAAGGTTTAAAGAACTTTTTTATTCGAAGGTTTTTTAGAATTGCCCCCGCGTATTACATTTCGTTAATTATAGCATTACTACTCTCTACCTACTTAGGGCAAAGCCGCGAAGCCATAGCAGAAATATTACCTTATACTTCAACAGATATGGCTCGGTATTATATAGATGAGCCGATTAGAAGTTTCTTTTTGCACATCACTTTTGTTTTTGGCGTAATACCAGAATATGCATTTAGTACACCATTGCCAGATTGGAGTTTAGGCTTAGAGGCGCAGTTTTATTTTATTTTTCCGTTACTATTTATTTTTCTAAAAAAGAATTTTTTAATCTTTTTACCTATCTCACTCTGTGGAATGTTTGCTATTTGGTTTATTTCTAATCGCTTAGGTTTACATTTTTCTATGCCCAGTTATTTACCGCTTAAATTTCATAACTTCGCCGCAGGGATAGTACTTGCTTATTTAATGTTAAATACTCAAAGTGCTAAATATATTAAAGTATTTTTGATTTTAGTTGTTTTATTCTTTTTATATGTAGGTAATAAATCACTGACAATACCTTTGCTATTTATATTTTCTTATTGGTGGATATGTGTAGAAAAAAATAAAAACAAAAAAGCATTAAGTATTTTAAACTCGTTATTTAATCATAAATCGTCTAAATTTTTAGCAGAAATATCTTATTCACTTTATATAATCCATTTAGTGATTATGTTGCCATTCTTTGCTTTTTTTCTAAATTCGTTCGATTTAAGTTTTACTACATGGTTTATTAGTACTGCTATATTATTATTAATAACAATTGTATGTTCTTATTTTATGTACCGGTTTATTGAAATCCCAGGTATTAACTACGGTAAAAAACTAACTCAAAATAAATAGTGTAGCGACCAAGGCTTAGTGCAACAGAGTTCTTGAATTAACGTAGTAACGATAAAAGTTTGCTCTAAGATAAGGTATAGCGTTTTTTACAGAGGGGCTTTTCTGTAGGCACAGTAATTTATATTTGCTCTTAAAAACGCCAAGCTAATTCAATTTAAGATATTTGGTAAACAGTGGTTACTTCCTACAAATGCGTAATGGTATGTACTTTAAGTACGAAAACGCTGTTCTCGAAGCGCTTTCTTTAAAGTTTTTACTTATTTTTATGAACTCAAGTCAATATAATTATTTAGAGGAAGCAACCGTATCAACTAGGTTGTAAATTACGCACTGAAATTAAATTGTTTTTTAAGTGAATTTCAATCTAAAAAATTGAAAGCAGCAATATTTATATTTAATGATATTGCTGTTTTTGCAGTTAATACTAAAATATTTAGGGTGTTTTATTAGGCTGCGATTGTTGTTTTATCAATGAGTTTATATAGGCTGTTAAAGCAATTACAAAACATGACCATAATGCAGACCTATAGGCATCGATTGGTGTACCTGTAAAAGAATAAAGAGATGCGGCAAAAAATGTTATATGACAACCTACACTAAGTTGAAACATCTGAAAGTTTAGCAACCCTTTTCGGTATAGCTTATTTGCATTAATACAAACCATAAGAGAGTAAGTGTAAAAGCTACTAATCATGAGTATAAATGCGCACAATCCAAATAAGCCATATCGGAATAGGTAGTCAAGGTACGTATTCTCAATAATAATCCCATCCAACGCTCTTGGTGAGCCTTTATACCAGTGATTAAGACCTTCGTGTAACGCTATTAAAGTTTGCTTAGTACGTGTTGAGGTAGAGCCATCAAGTTTACCGTCCAGTATCAGCTCAGCAAAGCGGGTTACGTAATCAAGGTTAACCTCAAGATAAATAATCGCAGCCACAAATAGCACTAATAGAGTACACATACTAATAAGTATTTTACTCGCAATGCCCAGCCTTAATAACATAGACAAAAAAGTAAAATAAAAGGCGATTAAAACGGTTGCAAGGTAACCTGTTTTTGATTGAGATAAAAATATAGCTAAAAAGGCAAGAATAATAGATACAAAGGCAAAAAGTTTTCGCTTTCCAAAGAAAAACTCAATGATATAAATCGCTAAAAAAAAGCTTAAAAAGTAGCATGTTATATAAACCCACTCAAATGTACCTGGTGCCCTAAAGCCAAACCCTTCGTAAACTTTTTTAGAGTTAAATAACATTAGCGGAGCAATATCGCCTAAAATTATTTGTAATAAAATAAAAATAATTTGTAATACAAATATAATAGTTAATGCTTTTTTTATTTTACCGCTATTTGCATGGGTAAAATGCGTTGTTAAAAATGAATAAAAAAACACCACAAACGAAAATAATAAAAGCGGTTTAATTAAAACCGATACATGAAAAAATGAAAAATACTGCATGCTAAACAAAAAAGTAATCATCATTATAACGAGCGGGAATAAATAAATATAAGCTACACTAGGAACTTTAAGGGGGGTTTTCGTTGCTAAAGTAATGGTTAAAAAATAAATTACCATTATAACAAAGTACACTTTTTGAAGAGCATGATCATCAAGTGCAGGCACAATGTAAGTAGGCCAGTAGCACAACATAAAAATAGTAGATAATACTAAGAATTGAGCCGAGCTACTAAAGGTATTATTTTTTTGCAATTTTTTGCCTTAGCATTGCATATAAGTATGAAAAAATAAATTTTGGATATGCTTTTAAAACTCTATCGCGTACATGTTTATGCATTGCCATACGCTGTAACCAGCGTAATCCCATTTTTTTTATTAAAGGGTGATAGTAGTCAGCTTTAATTGACGTTTGCGTTAAAAAACCACCACAGGTTATTATTACAGCAGGCTTTAACAGTGTCTGCTTTAAATTAATAGAAAAGCGCTCCTGGTAGGGGGTTCCCATACCAACTAAAACTATTTCAACCGCTAAAGCATTTAGCTCATTAACAACTATATCGTTATCTTCAATATAACCGTTTCGACTGTAGACTATATTTAAATTAGGATAATGTTGTTCTAATACTTTTATAGCTAAAATGTTTTCATTTTCGGTTGCACCAATAACGGCAACTCGTTTACATTTTGCTTCTGCTATCTTTAAAAAAGGAGCGGCTATTGAGCTGTAATCAAAACTTGCTCTTGTTATTTTATGTAAAAATAAATTATGTAATATACATAATAATAAGCCATCAGAAAAATAATAGTCAACCTCTTCAACCAGCTCTGCTTCTTTAGCTACCTCATAATAAGAAAACGGATTTAAAAATGAGATTATCGTAGATTTATTAGCATTAAATGCAGCTTGTTGAGTGTCGATAAAGTCTGCACCCGACTTGATTTTTTTATTTAGTTGAGGGTTCATAATAAAGCTCTAGGTTTTGTATAGAGGTAAGGCATTGCGAATAATAAATCTGCAACAGTCATTATTGTTATTTAAAAAACGAATAATCACATTAAGCTAGATTTAAATTTATTTTTCGAGGTGTTAATAAAATATACACCAGTTAGCGCCTAAGTAACTTTTTAATATTATGCATTAAAGAATACTTATAAATATCAGAGTCAGATTTCAATAAAAGGAATAAAGGTACCCATCGGCCCATAATTATAGATTCCCAACAAGCCATTGCATTACGTTGTCTTTTACTCATTAGTGCTTCGTGTTTTTCAATAAACTGGCGAAACCCAATAAGCCTACTCGGTGATCGAGTAATACTTAACTGGCTTTGTTCTTCATATTGTAAATACGTTGATTTTGGGAGTTTATTACCTTTTCCGTGTGCTTTTAAAAACCGTACCCAAGTATCTGCATCTTGACGTGCTTTAAAATGTGGATCAAAGCCATTTATTGATTTTAAATCGGCAGTTTTACAAAACAACTGATTACCTACTTTATTTACGACGAGTATGTCATTAAACGTTAATTCGCCAATAAAGTAATGGTGAGCAACCTTACTTTGTCCTTTACACACAGTAACAGGTGTACAGAGGGCCGAATAGTTATTGCTCCAATTTTCTAAAAAGTATGATAATCGATTCGGTGTAAAAGCATCGTCATCATCAAGTCCAGTAATAAACTCACCTGATGCAGCCTCAATAGCTTTGTTTCTTGCTACGCAGGCTCCTTGAGCTATTTCATGATGAAATACAATAATCCGCTCATCAGTTAAAACTAAAGAATCTAAATAGTCAGCCGTAGCATCTTTTGAACCATCATTAACAATAATTAACTGCCAATTAGTATGGTCTTGTGCTTGCACACTATGAACTGCACGTTTTAAGTTATTAACACGATTGTGCGTGGGCATATATACAGTTATTAAAGGAGAATGCATTAGCGAGCTCTATAAAATCGAATTAAACCTAAGAAGCAGCCAAACATACCCGCTAAAATAACACTTACCGCAACAATAAGAGCGCGCCTAGGTCCTGACTTTTCTTCAGGGACTAAAGCCGGATCAAGGGTAGTAAATATGTACTCACTTTTTATTTCTGTCAGCATTTTATTTTTAGTTTGTTCTTCAATTAAGCGATAAAAAACAGTTTTCATATCAGCAACATTTGTTTGAGTCAGTTTTTTGTTTAAATATTCAATGCTGTTATTGGCTTGTTCAATATCATAATTTTGCATTAACTGATTAATATCTTTAATTATATGTTCTACAATATATTGAGCAACGATCGGAGAAGGATGTTCGTAAGCCACGTTAATCAAGCCACCAGGAACCTTACTAATTATTAAATTGTCATTTAAGACTTTATAAGCAAGCCAATATAAATTTTTATCTTCAGGTAATGTAAATGATTGAGTTTCACTATCGTATATATCGTCGTTGTACGTTATTTTATTGGTTTCTTTGTCCCAGCTTTCAATGGCAAGTATATTTACTAATAAGTCATGATTATTAATAAATTGATATAAAAAATCTTTTGTAAAAATTCTAGCTTGTGCTACTTCGGTCTTAAACCCCTTGTTATCTAAACCACCTAATCCAGCAAGTGACGCCAAGCCACCTAATTGAGATGAAACCTCACTGCCTTGACCTTGCAAGCTTTCAGTGGGTGCCAAAAGGGTTTCTGCTCGATATATATTTGGAGTATTAATTGCTATAAAAGCAGATGCGATAGCAGCAAAAAAACATAAAATAATAATATAAATTTTGAAAGACCATAATGAAGATATAACTTCACTTAGCTCTGGAGGAGGAAGATAATTATGGTGCGCTTCTTTATTAAGCATGTGTTTCAAAACCTTCTTAAATTAGTCTTAAGCTAAAAATCACCGAATTATACCTAACTTTTGATAGGTTGCCAGTAGCAACTATGCTTATGGTTAATCGTGGCACTAAATGTATATTGGCATTTGTTTTTAAAAGGAGGTTTTATGATTGTTTTTATTGTTAAAAGTATTTTATTTAGGCACTGGTTCAGTTTTTATAAAAGCATGCATCCAACTACCCATTTTTAAGTGCAATGGCTTTATTGAATAGAGAGTACGTTAGCCCAATTTTAAAATTAAGTAGCAGGCGTAATTATTTTAATCTTTGGGGTTGAGCTATAGTTGTTTTTTTGGGTCACATGTATTTACAATTTACATTAATTCTAACTGTTATTTTGTGTCATTATTAAACGGTGATTGTTATTTATAAATAATTTTTGTAAACAATAAAGTTTAGTATTTTGTTACTAAGCTGATAGTATTGGTTTGTCTAGATATTTTACTATACTGCATCGTACAGGGAGGAAGCGTGGAAATTTTTTTTGCAGTCATATCTTCATTTTTATTGTCATTATGCGCAATTAGCGTACTCAGACCTTTTGCAGTAAAATTTGAGTTAGTTGATAAACCAAATGAACGAAAGCAGCATCTTGGTCATGTTCCATTAATTGGTGGCATCGCTGTTTTTTGTAGTGTTGTTATATCAAGCAGTATGTGGTTACCCGTAAATGTTGAGCTTGTGAGTTATTTATGTGCTGCAGGGTTAATGGTCGTATTGGGTGTTATGGACGACAAACATGACCTTAGCGTAAAATTTAGAGTTTTTTTCCAAATCATCATTGCTACATTTATGATTTTCACAATTGACGATTACATTGTTAGCTTAGGAAATTTATTTTTTATTGGAGAAATAAAGCTCGGCTATGTCGGATTACTTTTTACGTATATAGCAGTAGTTGCAATGATTAATGCTTTTAACATGGTAGATGGTATTGATGGTTTGCTGGGCGCAATGGCAATAAATACACTAGGCGCAATTGCATTTTTATTATTTATTAAAGGGCAAGAAAATCTATTTACGGTATTAATTATTGTCGCTTTAATTCCATACCTTATTTTTAATCTAGGCTTTTTTGGAACGCGTTACCGTAAAATATTTATGGGCGATGCTGGTAGTATGTTTATAGGCTTTACTGTTGTTTGGTTGTTGGTGAGCAACACGCAAGGAGCTAGTATCAGCTTTAGACCCGTCACTGCCTTATGGATTGTAGCAGTCCCCCTTATAGATATGGCAACAATAATAATTAGGCGTATTAAAAAAGGTCAATCTCCTTTTCATGCAGATAGAGAACATCTACACCATATATTCCTTCGTGCCGGTTTTTCATCCCGTTCAGCCTTATGTATTATTTTTTGTTTAAGTGCCGTTTTTTCTACAATAGCAATTGTATCTGAGTGGTACGCAATACATGAATCAATTATGTTTGCAGGTTTTTTATGTGTATTTGGTGTTTATAGCTTTGTAATGTTACGTATTTGGCATGTGGTTAAGTTTGTTAGGCGTTTTCGTGTAAAGCTACGTAGACAAAAAAGGCGTGTATAATTAGTTTAAATAAAACCAAATAGCAAAAACTGTGTTTTAGCCCTTTAAAAACCATGTTAAGCAGGCGTTCAAATATATCCTTTGATAATGCTACAAATTTGGAGTGTTTATTGAGATATTTTTTAATAAATACAAATATAAGAGCACTTATACTCAATAAAGTAGCGTTCTAATTTTAAGATAATACCTAGCTTATATTTTGCCTTACTAAAACTCGTAGCTTAAGGTGGTCTTGATATTTAACTTACTTTATAATGCTCAGCTAACTTTAAGGTGTGGGTCGTCGTTAACAATGCTAGTTGATATTTTATTTTTTTTAGTAATTGCATTTTTGTTGACCTATTTACTTATATGGCTTGCAAAACCTATCGCTTCCAAGTGTGGATTAGTCGATCAGCCAAATCATAGAAAACTACACGAAGGCTCAATACCGTTAGTGGGTGGTGTGTGTGTGTTTGCAGGTATAAGTATAAGTACATTTATCCTTTTACCAACCTCAACAGATATACTTACGTATGTATTTTTATCGGGGTTAATGGTTTCTATAGGTGTTATTGATGACTACAAAGACCTACCTGTAAAACCTCGATTATTAGTACAAGTATCAATAGCTTTGGCAATGATATTTTTTGTAGATTATAAATTAGTATCTTTAGGTAACGTATTTTTTAATACACCAATAATGCTTGGTCATTTTTCGGTTATTTTTACCGTATTGGCTGTTGTTGGCTGCATAAATGCATTTAACATGGTAGATGGAATTGACGGTTTAGTTGGTTTGTTATCACTTATTGCATTTTCGGCTTTGGCTGTGCTTTTATTTAATGCAGGTTTAGTGTGGTACAAACTATGTGTATTTTTTGTAGGAGCAATAATTGCCTACTTAATGTTTAATTTAAGCTGGCCCATTAAAAAATATAAAAAAATATTTATGGGTGATGCGGGTAGCATGCTTGTTGGTTTTTCAATTATTTGGTTATTGTGCATTGGTACTCAACCATCGTCAGAAGCGTTAGCTCCCGTAACCGCTTTATGGATTGTAGCAGTACCATTGATTGATATGGCAGCAATAATGATTAGAAGGATATGCAAAGGAGAATCCCCATTTAAGCCTGATAGAGAGCACTTGCATCATATTTTTATGAGGGCTGGCGCAACACCTAAGCAAACATTATTAATTATTTCAGCTATATCATTATGCATGACCCTAACAGGTATCTATTTAGAACAAGTTAGTGAAACCCTTAGTTTTATACTTTTCATAGTTGTTTTTTTAATCTATAGCTATTTAATTACGCACATCTGGAGAGTACTTACTTTTATAAAAAGAATTAAAAGTAAAGTGTTTAAACAACGTTCACTAAAACATTAATACAGCAAACACTTAATGTACAAATAATAGTCAAAGCTAATTTTTTTGTAAATCCTGAAAATAAAATGCAGTATTTATTTGTAGCGCATCCCACACGTTAACTGCCAAGTAAAATGGTTTTCTCATACATTATAAATTACGCTTTAACTGCTTCAGTTACTTTTTTGGTAATATGACTTTGCCGAGTAATTAAAATTTTATTTGGCAAGGAAATAAAAATGAAAAAAAACAAAATACTATTTTTGGTTGATAAAATGGAAAATGGGGGCGCTGAGCGACAAATGCTAAAAATTGCTTCTCTATATAGCAATGAAAATACAATCGAAATTACATCGTTGTTTACTCCTACACAAAGTATGCTAAATAAAGTTAAAGCGCTAAATTTTGTATATATTCCACTTCAAACAAAAAGCTTTTCAGGCACTATTGGCAAAATACGCCAGTTGTTTGCGAGCTATAACGTATTAAAAAGTGTAATAAAAAATGGAAATTATTTCGCTGTATTTTCATTTTTAGAATGGAGCAACGTATTATCTATTTCGGCAATTAACAGCTGTAAAAAAACGCACCAAATAAAATCCTTTTTAAACGTAAGAAACTACCTATCAAATCAATATGGATCAAAAAGTGGTTTAAAGCTTTTTTTAGCAAAAAAAATATTAGCCTACCAATACAATCAAGCAAATTTAGTAATATGTAATTCCAATGCAATAAAGCAAGATCTTGTAAATAATTTTGATATTTCACACACCAATGTAAAGGTTATTTATAACAGCCTTAATTTACAAAAAATAACTGCCGACTCTCAATCAAATATAGAGCCAAAAGCCACAAATAATAACGATCTTACTTTTATTACCTGCGGGCGACTTGTTGATCAAAAGCAAGTGCATTCATTGTTACATTCGTTTCATAAATATAATTTAATAACTAACCGTAACGACCAATTATTAATAATTGGTGATGGAGAGCACAAAGAATCGCTGACCAATATTATTAGTAAGTATAAAATTAATGCAACGTTATTAGGGAACCAAGATAACGTTGCAGCTTGGTTTTACAGAGCAGATTGTTTTTTATTAAACTCTTATTTTGAAGGGTTTCCTAATGTACTAGCTGAAGCTATAGCATTAGGTACCTATTCAATAGTTGCCGATTGCTTATCAGGACCCAGAGAAATAATGACCAACTTTGAGATCACTGATTACAATTTAACGTTGCCAAGTGTATATAAAACCCAGTTAGGTGTTTTATATCAAAGCCAAAAAAATGCTTATGCAATAAATCCATACCTAGTAGAAGCACTACAGCAAAGTACAAAAAACATAAAGGCACATTCAAAAAGTAATATAAAAACACAGCTACATAACCCAGAGTTTGGTATTACGCCATGGCTAACCCTATTACAATAATGTTTACACTAGGGTCTGTTGATCTTTGCGGATTAAAATTTGTTCAAACTAGGGGCTATTTAATCGCGGCGCGAGATTTGTAACCTAGTGGGCTAAGTAAAAACCGAGCAACAAAGAGTAAATAGCCCCTAGGAAGAACCCTTTGGGCAGCGCCTGTTTGGCATTAATGCTACGTTATCGCCCATTTATGGGGAATAACCACACTGCATAGGCTCTGCCTTGACTAAATACCAAACAGACTGCTGCAAATTTAACCTTGAAAGATCAACAGACCCTAGCCTCTAGGCTGTAAATTTATAAAAGTAGCCAAAAGTTAATTAATTAGGAATTTACCTTTGAGTATCATAGGTTCCAACTTAAATAAAACTCAGTATTGAAGCTCATTATTTTCTCGGTTTTTTGTTTTTTTAATCCCTAAAAACAGGTTAATAAAAAGTTATAATTTCTTTAACTCGCATTATATATCATATTAATTTACATACACTAAAACGTAAGTATTGCTTTAACGCGCTGTATAATTAAAAGTCAATTATGTAAGTGTGCATTCACTTAAAAACACTATTGCAGATTAGGATTTGGGTAAGTATAATATTGCGCTCGCTTAGTTTATGATTGCAAAATGTGCAATTAAAGTTGTGGAGGGGCAATATGAAAAATTGGTATTTAGTTGTATGTAAGCCCCAGCAAGAAGAAAGATCAAAAATTAATTTAACAAATCAAAATATTGAAGCTTTTTTTCCAATACTAACAACAAAAAAATTAGTAAAAGGTCGCTGTACAACTAAGCAAACAGCCTTATTTCCAAGTTATTTATTTGTATGCTTAGAATCTCCGAATGAAAAGTTTTCTGCGGTAAAAAACACGCGAGGGATTGGTGGTTTTGTAGCATATGGATCAAGTTATCAAAAAGTCCCTGAAAATTTAATTAAAACACTAAAAAACGAGCGAATGCACACCTCAGAATCACAGCTTCCAAAAGCGGGTGATTCAGTGAGTGTAAATAATGACTCGTTTAATAATGTCGACGCTATTTATAAAGAGCCCGATGGAGACATGCGCAGTATTTTGTTAATTAAGCTACTTAATAAACAAATAGAAATGAGCATAAACAACAAAGAAATAAAAATAACGTAAATTAGCGAGAGTTAACCTTAAATGCCATAACAACGTCATATAAGGCTTAGTGAGTATTAATACTGGTAAAACATATCAGAACGTAGGAACTGCAACCTAAGGGCGGAAGCGTGCCAAAAGCAATAAAGTACCTTTAATAGGCACTTAGTAAACCAGCTAAACAGTAATTAACATTAAAGCTGATTAAATAGTTAGGCTTGGTTAGTAATAAAATAAAACAGTAAAAATAAAATGTTTTTTTACAAAATATTTAAGTTTTATTCAGAAGTTAAATATTTTTTACCCAAACACGTTTACAATGTACCTTAACCTTGCGATGGCAAGGTTGGCGTGTTTTAATTATCGCGCTAAAAAAATGAGTACTCGCCAAGGTTGGTGGGCAGCACAATATTTAAATTTAAAATGGGACTTTAACCATGGCTCTTGGCTATAAATCACTTGCAATATCACTTACATTATTATCAATGACTGGCTGTACAATTATTCCTGGTAGCCACTTTGAAGGGATAGAAAGCGGTGAGCAAATAACTAACCTTGAGAAAAACCTCGATGAAGTAAATATTCAGATTATTGACCCATTATTAATTTATGAGCAAAAGCAGGCTCGTAAATCAGCTAAACCAATATCAAGCCTAATAGGTGTTGATACAAGTAAATACCAGTACAGATTAGGTGCTGGCGATGTATTAAGTATAGGCGTATGGGATCACCCAGAGTTAACAATACCAGCTGCAGTACAGCGTACAGCTGAGTTTGATGGTTTTAGAGTTCAAAAAGACGGTACTATAACTTACGCATATGCGCCAAATATTCAAGCTGTTGGGCGTACAGTTAGCGAAGTGCGTAGTGAGCTAGTTAAGCGTTTAGGTCGTGTAATAGAAGACCCACAAGTAGATGTAAAAATAGTTGGATTTAAAAGCCAAAAAGCCTATGTAACAGGCGAAGTAAAACAACCAGGCGTATACCCAGTAAGCGAAATCCCACTTACATTAATTGACGCGCTTAACCAAGCCGGCGGATTAACCGAAGCAGCCGATTGGCGTACAGTTACTTTTACTCGTGGCGACAAAACAGAAGTAATTCAATTAGACGACTTTTACGCCAATGGCGATATTTCACAAAACCGCTTGTTACAGCATGGCGACATTGTGCATGTAAACCGTAACGACAAACAAAAAGTATTTGTATTGGGCGACATAAAAAAAGCAGGGTCGGTAACACTTAATCGTTATGGTTTAAACCTTGCTGAAGCATTAAGCGAAAGTGGTGGCTTAAACGAAAACACAGCCGATGCAAATGGTGTGTTTGTACTGCGTAAACGTAATTTTGAAAAAACAGGCGTACTTGCCGACGTATATCAACTACACGCAAAAAATGCAGCCGCATTAGTATTAGCAGAGCAATTTGAGCTGCAACCACACGACATTGTTTATGTAACATCGGCACCGCTAGCACGTTGGAACCGTGTAATTAGCTTATTATTACCATCTATTGCATCGGTAGACAGTGTTGACGATATTTCGGCTAACTAAAGGTTAATTAAATATGTTTGATTCTGTATTAGTAGTGTGTGCTGGCAATATTTGCCGAAGCCCAACTGCAGAGTATGTTTTAAAAAGTAAGCTGGAAGGTAAAAGTATTAAAGTATCATCGGCAGGGCTTACCGCACTAGAAGGCAAACCGGCCGATGCTATTGCAAAACAAATTGCACAGCCTTACGGTATTAATATGGATGAGCATAAAGGACGCCAACTTTCATCGCAATTAGTGGCTCAAAATAGTGTTATTTTAGTAATGGAACAACGACATTTAAATGACCTACACGCGCGCTACCCAGAGGCGCGCGGTAAAACATTTTTATTAGGCAAGTGGATTAATAACGCCGAAATACCCGACCCATATCGCCAAAGCCAAGAAGCATTTGAACACGTATACACTTTAATCGACAGCGCATGTAGCGCTTGGCAAAAATATTTATAAGGAACGGCAAAGTTAATGAATGCCCAGCCTACAAACAAAAACACAAATAACACAACACAACAAGTACAAGAAATAGATTTAATGGCACTGTTAGGTGGCTTAATAGATCGCAAATATTTTATTGCAGCAATAATTGCCGCATTTATGTTTGTAGGTGTTGTGTATGCCGTATTTTCTACCCCAGTGTATCAAGCAACTGCAATGTTGCAGGTTGAAAACGGAGGCACCTCGGTTCCTGGTTTTGACGATATGGCAGGTATGTTCGAAAGTACATCGGCTGCGGTAACCGAAATAGAACTACTAAAATCGCGTAGCATAATTGGCGAAGCCGTAGATACATTAAAGCTTGATATAACAGCTAAACCTAAGTTTTTTCCCTATATTGGCAACAGAGCATTTCGTAAATTTACTCCACTGGAAAAAGGCGACCTAGCCGAACCTAGCTTTGGTGCAAACAGCTATGCATGGGGCGGCGAAAGTATAAACGTATTTAGATTTGACGTACCACGCTCGGCAATAGGTAAAACATTTACTTTAATAGCGCTCGACAATAACAGCGTTGCATTATTAAACGAAAACGGCGAACAAATACAAACTGGTAAAGTAGGGCAAGAGCTAACAAACGGCAAGTTCACCTTAACTGTACGCAGTTTAAATGCACGACCAGGCACAGAGTTTTTATTAACCCGACAAGACCGCCTAAACACCATTTTAGATTTGCAAGCAGCAATAAGTGCAAGCGAAAAAGGTAAAGACTCAGGTATTATTAATTTAAGCTTACAGCACACAATACCAAGTTATGCCGAAAAAGTACTTGATAAAGTGGCCGCTATTTATGTACGCCGTAATGTAGAGCGTAACAGTGCTGAAGCGCAAAAATCGCTGGAGTTTTTAGAAGTACAATTACCCGAAATTAAAAAACAATTAGAATTTGCCGAACAACGTTTTAATAATTACCAAATAAAGCGTCAATCAATAAATATTACTTTAGAAACCCAAGGCGTGCTTGAGCAAGTAGTAAAGCTTGAAACTAAACTGCAAGAGCTTGACCTACAACGTTTAGAGCTAGGGCGTAAGTTCAAAAAAAATCACCCGAGTTATCAAGGTATTGTTGAGCAAATAGCCGCTGTAAATAAGCAAAAAGAGCAATTAGTTAAAGAGGTAGGTAGTTTGCCTCAAACTCAGCAAGAGCTACTACGTTTAAAGCGCGATGTAGAGGTAAGTAACGAAATTTACACTATGTTATTAAGTAAAACGCAAGAGCTAGATATTGTGCGCGCAGGTACCGTGGGTAATGTGCGCTTAATAGATTACGCTGAGGTAAACACCAGTAAACCAGTAAAACCTAAAAAAGCATTAATAGTAATAATAGCAACTATGCTGGGTGGTATGTTAGCGGTGGCTATTGTATTAGTGCAAAAAGCGATAAATAAAGGCGTAGAAGACCCTAGTGAAATTGAGGCCCTAGGCATACCCGTTTATGCAAGCGTACCGTACTCAGACAACCAAGATAAGCTAACAAGCTTTACAAACAAAGTACGTAAAAACAAAGTAGTTAAACCAAAATCGATATTAGCGTTAGACAACCCAGCCGATCTCGCAATCGAGGCTTTAAGAAGCTTACGCACCAGTTTACACTTTGCGATGATGGAAGCTAAAAATAATATTATTGCAATATCGGGCCCGAGCCCAGGTGTAGGTAAATCATTTATATCAGTTAACTTAGCATCGGTATTGGCACAAAGTGGGCAAAAAGTACTTATTATAGATGCCGATATGCGCAAAGGTTACTTACAAACACAGTTTGGTATAGAAGCAAACGATGGCTTAAGTGATTACTTATCAGGTCGTTTAAATTTAAATCAAGTAACTAAACCAACAAAAGTAGAAGGGTTAAGCGTAATAACGCGTGGGCAAATACCGCCAAACCCTTCAGAGTTATTAATGCACTCAAACTTTAGCAAATTGGTTGAAGAGGTAAGCGCTGCTTACGACATTGTAATTATAGATACCCCTCCAATATTGGCCGTAACCGACCCCGCTATTGTAAGTGCACACACGGGTACTACGTTGTTGGTAGCACGTTTCGGTCAAAACCATGTACGCGAAATAGCATTAACGCGCGATCGGTTTGAGCAAAATGGTATTGATGTAAAAGGGCTTGTATTTAACGGGGTACTTAAAAAAGCCGGTAATGCATATGGATATTATGGTAACTATAACTACGAATACAAAAGTGATAAATAAAATATAGGGGGGGCTTAAATTTGCGCTATTCAACTTTGTTGGTGGGGTTTAGCGACGCGTAATTAGAATATTCATAAAGGTATAAAGTCATTATGAGTAAGTGCAAAAGAGAACTAATTACATATAGCTAGGCTCACTTGTGGTCGCACCGCTTACTAGTGTTATGGGTAAGGCTCGTAACTACGTTGAATTTTAAAAAGAGCATTAAGAATATGTTTACCCAAGGAATACTTTCAAGTATTTGTTTGTGTTCTTACGCTTTTTTACATCTTCCTCTAATAACAAGCATTTAAAAATAGATTGATTTTTGCTTCTGAATAATATGGCAGCTCGTAGTTGTTCTTATTTAATTTAATTCCATAAAGGACATAAATGTGAAAGTATTAACTGTATTTGGTACTCGCCCTGAAGCCATTAAAATGGCGCCGCTTGTACATGCATTGGCTGACGATATCCGCTTTGACGCTAAAGTGTGTGTAACAGCGCAACATCGTGAAATGCTTGATCAAGTACTTGAACTTTTTAAAATTACCCCTGAATACGATTTAAACTTAATGAAAGCTGGGCAAACCTTGCCAGAGGTCACAAGTCGTATACTACAAGAGCTAACACCAGTACTTAAAGAGTTTAAGCCTGATGTTGTATTAGTTCATGGCGATACCGCCACGACATTCGCAGCAAGTTTAGCAGCATATTACGAGCAAATAGCAGTAGGGCATGTTGAAGCAGGTTTGCGTACTGGTAATATTTATTCTCCATGGCCTGAAGAAGGTAACCGAAAGCTAACTGGAGCATTAACAAAGTTTCATTTTGCGCCAACTGAAACTTCAAAAGCGAATCTCCTAAAAGAGAACTATGCCAGTCAAAATATATTTATAACAGGCAACACGGTTATTGATGCCTTACTGCTAGTTAAGCAGCAAATCGAAAATGATGCAGAGCTGAGTAATTCTTTAGCAGCAAACTTCCAAATGCTTGATGAAAGTAAAAAGCTTATTTTAGTAACAGGCCACCGCCGTGAAAGCTTTGGTGGCGGCTTTGAACGCATTTGTGAGGCACTAGCGCAAACAGCTAAAGCGCACCCATATTGCCAAATACTCTACCCTGTACATTTAAACCCAAATGTACAAGAGCCTGTAAAGCGTATATTAAAAGACGTTGATAACGTGCATTTAATAGAACCACAACAATACTTACCGTTTGTATACTTAATGAATCGTGCGCACATAATTTTAACGGACTCTGGTGGTATTCAAGAAGAGGCACCAAGTTTAGGTAAACCTGTACTTGTAATGCGCGACACCACAGAACGTCCAGAAGCAGTAGATGCAGGTACGGTAAAATTGGTTGGTACTGATGTAGCAAAAATTACATCTGCATTAAATGAACTACTTACGAATAATGCCGCATATAAAGAAATGAGTCGTTCTCATAATCCATATGGCGACGGTCAAGCGTGTCAACGCATTTGCGATATTCTTGCAAAAAACAATTAAAATTTTAGACGTACAGCTTGCTGGCGGTTCTACTTTCCAATTAGCAAGCTAATTGTTAGCGTTGGCTACTATTGCGCTTTTTAAAAGTTAAAAAGAAGCTTTGAATACTTTTTAAGTTTTAACTCTAAATCTTTTCCGAAGCTTGAAGCTTAAATAAATTTATAATAGGACTATCATGTCATTTAATACAATTTCAGTTATTGGCTTAGGCTATATTGGTTTACCTACAGCTGCAATGTTTGCGTCACGTAAAAAAAACGTAATTGGGGTAGATATAAACCAACATGCAGTAGATACAATAAATCGCGGTGAAATACATATAGTAGAGCCAGATTTAGATATGATAGTTCATGCCGCAGTTACTGAAGGTTATTTAAAAGCAACAACATTACCAGAGCCTGCGGATGCCTTTTTAATTGCAGTGCCCACTCCATTCAAAAGCACTTTAAATACAGAAAATGACTCTGAAATACCAGAACCGGATTTAAGCTATATCAAAAAAGCAAGTGAAGCTATTGCCACAGTGCTTAAAAAAGGTGACTTAGTTATCCTTGAGTCTACTTCACCAGTAGGTGCTACAGAACAAATGGCTGAATGGTTAGCAGCAGCTCGCCCGGACTTATCATTTCCACAAAAAGCGGGTGAAAATGCTGATGTAAATATAGCGCATTGCCCTGAGCGTGTATTACCAGGTCACGTAGTACGTGAATTGGTCGAAAATGATCGCGTTATTGGTGGCATGACTGCAAAATGTTCAGCGCGCTCAGTAGAGCTTTATAAAACATTTGTACAAGGTGAATGTGTAATAACTAATGCACGTACCGCAGAAATGGCAAAACTAACAGAGAACTCATGCCGCGATGTACAAATAGCTTTTGCTAATGAGTTGTCAATTATTTGTGATAAATTAAACATAGACGTGTGGGAGTTAATATCACTTGCAAACCGCCATCCACGTATTAATATTTTACAACCGGGCCCTGGAGTTGGAGGTCACTGTATAGCAGTCGATCCGTGGTTTATTGTGAGTAAAACGCCACAAGAGGCTCAATTAATTCATACTGCTCGCAAAGTAAATGACGCTAAACCACAGTGGGTAATTAATAAAGTAAAAATAGCTATTGCAGATTTTTTACAGTCCAACCCAACAAAAACAGCAAAAGATGTGACCGTAGCTTGTTATGGTTTAGCTTTTAAACCAGATATTGATGACTTACGAGAAAGCCCAGCACTAAGCATCACAAAAAAAATTGCAGCATTGCATTCGGGTGTAGTTATAGCTGTTGAACCTAATATAAATAAACTTCCAAGTAGTATTTCAACATTTAATCTATCTACATTGAAAAGCGCGAAAGAAAGCGCAGATGTTCATTTGTTACTTGTTGACCATAAAGAGTTTAAAAATGGTGCAGTTGAAAGTGATTACCTAATAGACACAAAAGGTATTTGGTAAATGAAAGTATTAGTGACCGGTGGTGCTGGTTTTATTGGCTCTGCAGTTGTTCGACATATCATCGAAAACACTCCAGACACAGTTATTAACCTAGATAAACTTACTTATGCGGGCAATTTAGAGTCACTAAAGATAGTAGACAAAAATGCTCGTTATACATTTGAACAAGTTGATATCTGTAACCGCGAAGAACTTGATCGCGTATTTAAAATCCATAAACCTGATGCTGTAATGCATTTAGCTGCTGAGAGTCATGTTGATCGTTCGATTACTGGTCCTGCAGAGTTTATACAAACTAATATCGTTGGTACTTATAACCTTTTAGAGGCGGCACGAGAATATTGGAATACACTTGACAAAAATGCAAAACAAGCATTTAGATTTCATCATATTTCAACAGACGAAGTATACGGCGATTTACCACACCCAGATGAGCAGGCTGGTGAGCTACCACTTTTTACCGAGCAAACATCATACGCGCCAAGTAGCCCATATTCTGCGAGTAAAGCGTCGAGTGATCACTTAGTGCGTGCATGGCTGCGTACTTATGGGTTCCCGACAATTGTAACTAATTGCTCAAATAACTATGGACCTTTTCACTTCCCTGAAAAGTTAATACCACTAGTTATATTAAACGCGCTTGAAGGTAAAGAACTACCAATTTACGGCAAAGGTGATCAAATTCGTGATTGGTTATATGTAGAAGATCATGCCCGTGCTTTATATAAAGTAGTGACCGAAGGTAACGTTGGCGAAACATATAATATCGGTGGTCATAATGAAAAGCAGAATATTGAAGTCGTGCAGACTATTTGCAGTATTTTAGATGAGCTGGTGCCTAAAAAATCAAAATATGCACAGCAAATTATTTATGTGACAGACCGCCCTGGTCACGACCGCCGCTATGCAATAGATTCAACAAAAATGGGTGCAGAGCTTAGCTGGAAACCAGTCGAAACATTTGAAACTGGTTTACATAAAACCATTCAATGGTATTTAGATAATCAAAGCTGGTGTAAGAATGTTCAGGATGGTTCTTATCAGCGTGAACGCCTTGGTGAAATAAATACACAAGCTAAAGGGGAGTGACATGAAAGGAATAATTCTCGCAGGCGGTTCAGGTACACGCCTCTACCCAATAACTATGGGCGTATCGAAGCAGTTGTTACCTATTTATGATAAGCCAATGATTTACTATCCGCTATCAGTTTTAATGCTGGCAGGTATTAATGAGGTTTTAATAATCACTACCCCAGAGGATAGTGATTCATTTAAGCGCTTACTTGGTGATGGTACAAGGTTTGGTATTAAACTTAATTATACAGTACAACCAAACCCTGATGGCTTAGCGCAAGCGTTTATTCTTGGTGAAGAGTTTATAGGTAACGATGATGTTTGTTTAGTGCTCGGTGATAATATTTTCTACGGGCAAAGCTTTACGCCAAAATTAAAGCACGCACTAGAAAATGCAAAGAATGGTCAAGGTGCAACAGTTTTTGGCTATCAGGTTAAAGATCCAGAGCGCTTTGGTGTGGTTGAGTTTGACAAAAATAAAAAAGCAATTTCGATTGAGGAAAAACCGGTAAAACCAAAGTCGCATTTTGCTGTAACAGGATTATATTTCTATGATAATTCTGTAGTTGAAATAGCCAAACAAGTTGAACCATCTTACCGTGGTGAGCTTGAAATTACCTGTTTAAACGAAATGTATTTAGCTCAAGGTAAGCTTAATGTAGAAATGCTCGGTCGTGGTTTTGCTTGGTTGGATACAGGTACACATGAAAGCTTGCTTGAAGCTGCACAATTTGTTGAAACAATCGAGAAACGCCAAGGTTATAAAATAGCATGTTTAGAAGAAATTGCATTTAACAATGGTTGGTTAAGTAAACAAGAACTTAAAGTGCTGGCAAAGCCATTTTTAAAAAATAGCTATGGCCAATATTTAATGCAATTAATTAAAGACTGAATGATGATCGCACTCAATAAACCACTTACTCCAGACTTAGTAAAATTGACCTCATATTTAGCGCAAGTAAACGAAAGTGGCTGGTATACAAATTTTGGTCCATTGCATGAGCAGCTCACGAAGCGGCTAGAAGCCTACCTAGGTGTTGAGAATCTGTTACTTGTTTCCAATGGAACATTAGCTATTCAGGTGGCTTGTAAAGCCTTGAATATTAACTCGGCAATCACCACGCCCTTTAGTTTTGTTGCTACAACCAGTTCGTTACTATGGCAAGGTATTGACACTGCTTTTAGCGACATAGATGTTTCTAATTATAACCTTTGTCCTAAAAAACTTGATGAAGCTTTAAGTCAAGATGAGAGTTATGATGCAATTGTAGCAACCCATGTTTATGGCAATCCCTGTGATGTGAAAGGTATTACAGATATTGCTAATAAGTATAATAAAAAAGTAATTTACGACGCTGCACATGCTTTCGGAGTCAAAGTAGACGGACAGTCGGTTTTGAATTTTGGTGATGCTAGTACCCTGAGTTTTCATGCTACCAAACTATTTCATACTGTTGAAGGTGGTGCTATTATTTTTAAAAACAAAACTAATTTTGAAATAGCCAAACAGCTTATTAATTTTGGTATTCAAAGTGATGGCGCATTGGGTAGTCCCGGGATTAACGCAAAGTTAAATGAATATCAATGTGCAATTGGGCTAACGTTACTTGATGATATAGAGCCGGTAATGAAGCGTAGAACATTATTATTCAATTTATATGTGGAAGAACTAAAAGCATATGTCGAAATGCCAAAATGGCACGAGCTAGCCACTAAAAATGGCGCATATATGCCTATTTTTATTAAAGACGAAAAATTACAGGAAAAAATAATCGAGGCTTTAGCTAGTGAAAATATACAAAGTCGACGCTATTTTACTCCTTCATTAGACATAGCTTATAATAAACAAAAGAGTTTTGGGTGCGAAAGCAGTCATTGTATTTCAGGTGGCGTGTTATGTTTGCCTTTACATGCATACATTACACCAAGTGATGTATTAAAAGTAACTGACGTGATTAAAAAAATTATTCAATCATAGAATATTTAAACATGCTCAAGCTATTACTTTAATGGAAATGCCTTGTTTAAAAACTTTACGGACAAAATTTATCAGCCCTAATAATAAACACATAAAATCTACAACAAGCGGTTTGAAATGGAGTGCTATTGAACGCCTAGTAACTCAAGCAATCCAATTAATAGTTATGCTTTATTTAGCTCGATTACTAGGGCCTCAAGCATTCGGCTTAGTAGGTATGTTAGCTGTGTTTATCGCTTTGAGCCAAGTGTTTGTAGATAGCGGTTTTTCTTCTGCGTTAATTAGAAATACAGAGCGAACTGAAACTGATTACTCAACTGCTTTTTATTTTAATATAGGCATAGGTGTAATTTGCTATGGAGCTTTATTTATATTAGCTCCTTACATCGCTTTATTTTTTGAGCAACCTCAGTTAGAAAGCCTATTGCGGGTGTTGGGTGTGGTCGTTATTGTTAATAGTTTTTCTATTATTCAGCGGACTAAACTGACTATTAATATGGATTTTAAAACTCAAGCTAAAGCCTCTTTGTTAAGTGTTTTTATTAGTTGCGGTTTTGCTATATGGTTGGCAGAGTTAAATTATGGTGTTTGGGCACTTGTTGGGCAGACTGTAATGCAAGCGGTATGTAATGCCTTATTGCTAAACTTTTTTTGTAAGTGGTTACCTACTACTGGTTTTAGTAAAAAGTCATTTAGTTACTTATTTGGTTTTGGCTCCAAGTTATTAGTAGCTGGATTGCTTGATACTTTCTTCAAAAATATCTACCAAGTGGTTATTGGAAAGCAATTTAGTTCTGGACAAGTAGGGTTATTTACTCAAGCTAATCAATTAGCTAGCGTGCCTGCTATGACGCTTACAACAGTAATCCAACGTGTTACTTATCCAATGCTAAGTAACATTCAAAAAGATATTGATAAATTTGAACAAGCTTATTTATTGACGTTACGACTTGCTGCAGCAATAGTTTTTCCTTTAATGGCTGGGTTGGGGATTATTGCAACCCCCTTAATTACCCTTGTTTTAGGTGAAGAGTGGCTTCCTGCAGCTGAATTATTAACTATATTAGCTTTTGCTTTTATGTTGTACCCAGTACATGCTATTAATTTGAATTTATTGAATGTTAAAGGTCGTTCGGATATTTTTTTAAAGCTTGAGATCATAAAAAAAAGTTTAATTGTTTGCATGTTACTTATAACGATTCCTTTAGGGATCAAAGCAATGTGCATCGGTCTGGTAGTTCAAGGCTATATAGCTTTTTTTATTAACTCATTTTACACCGGTAAATTCAGTCGTTTGAAAATAGCAAGACAAGTTAAGGTACTTGCTCCTATTTGGCTCGGAGCTATGTCGTGTTCGGCAGTCACGTATTATTTGGTTACTTTTTTTATAAGTTATACAGATACGGGGTTGTATACAAACTTGGTCGCTAATACTCTCGTAATGCCATTTTTATACATAGTCTATATTAGGTTAATAGAGCATGATTTATATAAAAAAATAATCACAGTAGTTCTCAAATAAATACGCTTTAGGGTTAGTTTAGAACTATGTGCTATGAACGTTTAGCTTTAAAGAGGGTACATGAATACAATTATAAATAGTATTACAGGGGATGACTTTACTGCATATGCTAATTCTATTCTGAAAAATAGTAAGGTTGGAATTAATTGTATATTAGGTGAATCAAGTCGAGTTTACTCTTGTGATTTGTCAAATAATGTAAGGGTTGATAGGAATAATTTCTTGTTAGCTACACAGCTAGGTGATTATAGTTATACTGGGCAGTTTACTGTTATAATGCATTCAGTTATAGGTAAATTTTGTTCTATTTCTTGGGGAGTCACGATTGGGGCTGGAGAGCATGATTACAATAAGTTAACAACACATGATTTTTTATATAATCGCAATTGTGATTTGAATAATGGTCAAGAATCATATGATCGATTTGAAAAAAAGTTATCAATTGGCAATGATGTATGGATTGGTGCGAATTCGACGATTATTAGAGGAGTGGTTATTTCTAATGGTGCCATAATTGGTGCTAACTCAGTCGTAACAAAGGATGTGCCTGCTTATGCTATTGTTGCGGGCTGTCCAGCTAAACTTGTTAAGTTTAGATTCCCCAAAGATATTATACTCAGATTGGAAAAACTAAATTGGTGGGATTTACCTCCTGAAATAATAAAAAACAAATTCGAATCTTTTGCATCTAATGATATTGAAAGTGCAATAGACAGCTTAGAATTGGAGAAAAAAATATGAATATATTACTAACTTCTGTTGGCAGAAGAGGCTACTTAGTTGATTATTTTAAGGAAGCATTTTTAGGTGAAAGATTAATATTTACAGCTAACAGTGAATTAACTTATACCATGACGCATGCAGATGGTTATTTGATTACTCCCCTTATTTATGAAAATAATTATATTAGTTCAATTATAAATTTTTGTAAAAAAAATGAAATATCTTATGTTTTATCTCTATTTGATATTGATTTATTTGTTTTAGCACAGCATGAAGAATTATTTATTGAGAATGGAATTACATTAATTTTAGCTCCAGTAGATTCTGTTGAGGTTTGTAATGATAAGTGGAAAACTTATACTTTCTTAAAAAATCTAAATATCCCTACACCAAAGAGTTATCTTAGTACTGCATTGGCACTTGAAGCAGTTTCAAAAGGGGAATTAACATTTCCTTTAATAATAAAGCCTCGTTGGGGGATGGCTTCTATGGGAATCTATATAGTTGATGATAAAGATGAGCTTGAAGTTTTATATAAAAAGTCCTGTAAGGAAATTTTTAATTCTTACTTAAAATATGAATCATCTTTAACTAAAGATGAACCTATTATTATTCAGGAGTTACTTATTGGTAACGAGTATGGTGTTGATGTTATTAATGACATAGGGACTAATTACTATACGTGCCTTGTAAAACAGAAAGTAAGAATGAGAGCTGGAGAAACTGATTTAGGTTTAACTGTAGATAATATTGATTATCAGCATATAGCAAAAAAACTCTCTAAAAACATTGGACATAAAGGTGTTTTGTCAGTTGATTGCTTTGATGTAAATGGTCAGATTTATGTAACTGAAATGAATTGTCGTATTTCTGGGCATTATCCTATTAGTCATGCAGTGGGCTTTAATTTTCCTAAATTATTAAAAAGCTGGTTAGACGATTCAGAAGTACTTCCTCAAGATGTTAGTTTCGAAACGCAGGTATATGTATCTAAAGAATTATCTATTAGACGATTAGGGAAAAATGAGTGTTGAAGTTTTTATTAAGTTAACAATTACACTGAATAAGCATGTATTTAACTTTATTATAAAACAGAAAATAAAAGTATATTAGTGATTGAAGCTAATGTGCTTTGTAACAAAGATATAAAACTGGTAGTACTTAAATGATAAGTCAAAAATTAGTAGCTCCTGAAACTGAAGATGAAATTAAAGTGCATTGGAAATATACTGATAAAGTATATATAAGTTGTGTTTGTACTACTTTTAATCAAGTGAAATACATTCAAGATACTATTGATAGTATGCTAGCTCAGAAGTGTGAATTTAGGTTTGAAATTATCATTCATGATGATTTGTCAACTGATGGTACTCGTAATATATTGCAAAGTTATAGAGATAAATATCCATCAATTATTAAACTTGTTTTACAAGAAGAGAACCAGTTTTCTAAAGGAAAAAAAATAACACCTTTAGCTATTGAGTATGCCTGTGGTGATTATATAGCACTATGTGAAGGTGATGATTTTTGGATATGTGAGGATAAATTACAAAAACAAGTTACTGTATTAGTAAAAAATCATGGAATGGTTTATACCAAGGCTATAATATCCAATGCAAGTGGCACTAAATCTAAAAAAAATATCTTAGGCAGTAAAATTGGTGATGGAATATATATTAAAAACCCAATTGCAACACTTACCGTTATGATTGAAAAGAAAATCCTTCTAGAATTTTATCAAACTTATACTTATAAGTTTAATGAATGGAAAATGTTAGATTATCCTACATGGTTGTTTGTTTATAATAATTATAAAATTCACTATATAGATGAAGTATCATCTTGCTATAGGGTATTTAATGCTAGTGTTTCGAGAAGTTTAGATAACAAGAAACAGTATCTATATAGATTGAGTTCTTATAATGTAGCCAAGTATTTTTATGAAAAAAAAAGGAAGTCATTTAAGTTTATTCTTTTCGAATTATATCACAATATGTTTTTAGCCGCTTGGTGTAAAAAAAGAGGGTTGAAAGAATATAAGAATCATACAAAGGTAATGAATGAAATATCTGGTTTACCTTTTTTAAATGTTTTTGCAAACCTACTATTAAAGGTTATACGATAGTGAACGAATATATTTTCATTGCGTCATGTGTCGTTTTTAGTTTTTTCACCTTGGAGCTAATAATAAGTAAAGGAGTGATTACTCCTTTTTCTTTTTTATCGTTCCTCTATTTAAGTTCTATTTTGGGTTCATTTTTTTTATTCGCTGAATTTAGTGTACCGTACAAAGAATATTCAATTACTGCTACGATAATATTTTTACTTGCATTTTTAATATATATGATTCCAGTATCAATGTTGAATTTACGAAAAGTTGACGATATATATTGTGCTGATGATAAAGCGTTTTTTAGAATTGGTTGGTTTTTGATTGTTACTAATGCGTTCGCAATTATATATTTTATACCTATAGTATATGGCGTTTTTTCCTCTGCAGATAATATTATAAATCTTAGAGCTATGGTTGTTTCACAGGAAAGTGTTAGTTCCGGTGGGTTGTATCTCTTATTTTCATACACAACACAGTTTTATCCTATTATGCTCGTGTTTTTCTTTTACTCTTACTTAAAACATCCAGAAAAAAAATGGTTTAATATATTAATGCTTCTAACATCTATGAGCTATATAGTTAACGTTTTAGCATCAGTTGGTAGAGATGGAATTGTTTTATGGTCTATGTCTTTTTTATTTTCATATATAATATTTAAGGGTTTTCTAGATAAAGAAGTTAGAAGGAGAATAAAAAAATATTTTTTATTTTTATTTTTATCTTTTATTTCATTTTTTATTCTTATATCTTTAGCCCGCTTTCTCAAGGGTGGAGATTATTTTTCTTTATTCCAATCAATGCTTATATATTTTTCGCAACAGTTTGGAGAGTTTAATCGATATGCTACCAATATAGATGCGAACAATATGGATTTTTCAAAAATATTTCCAATATTAAAATATTTCAAAGAGACTGATAGCGTCAGTTTATTAGATGATCATTTCGGTTTTTTAAATACATATGGCTTTAGTAAATATGTTTTTAAAACATTTATAGGCAGTTGGTATACACATTTAGGATCTATTGGTCTTTTATTAACTGTGACTTTTATATCTGCTTTGTTTTCTATTTTTATGTATTCTTTTCGAACAAAAACCTTGAGTCTCGGAGTTGTCGTTGTTTATACCTTGTATTGTCAAGTCATTCTTCATGGTGTTTTTTATTATAAGTTATCTTATACAGTTAGTAATTTATATATGCTCACAGTCTTTCTTATTTTTATTTTTCTTCATTATAGAGTATTCATAAAAAGATAAGGCAGGTAAGTTTTTATTTTAAATTGTCAGTAGTTTAATTAAGGAGTGCATATTGACTATTTTTCTACTAGGAGCGATCCCGCCCCCGTTGGGTGGAGTATCCGTTTATTGCATGAGAAAACTAAACAGTTTACGGTTACAAAATATTGATGTAAGACACTTTGATAGTCGTTATAGACTTAATTTAATAAAGCTATTTTTTCTATTCTACTTTTATAAACTTAAAAGATCCTCTATCGAGGTTGAGGTTAATGTTTCAAATAAGATAGTACTTTTTTTCTTATTTGTTACAGGGATATCTAGTTCCTGTGTATTTGTAGATCATAATAGTTATAGAAGATTAAAACGAGAAAAATTTGGTGAAGCTATTTTAATTGCTTTTTGCCATAAGGCTCTTCGCATTAAAGCTGTAAATATAAATATTGTTAATTACTATGAGAGTAAAGGTATAAATATGGAGAAGGTTACTCTTATGACACCTTATTTAAAGCCTACAGAAGCAGAAGTAGGTCAGGCCGTTTTATCTTTACCAAAAAAATATCATCACCTTGCTAAAATGGATCAGAGAAATATTATACTGTGTTCAGCTTGGCGATCAGTAAGTACTGAAAGCGAATTAGATTTGTACGGTATTTTAGATACTCTTGAAGTATATAAGCAGCTTCTCCCCTTATATCCAGAGGTTAATTTTGTATTAATGATTGGTATAGTCACTGAAGATGCGTTTGGTTCTTCAATACGAAGTAAAATTGAAAGCCTAAAAGTTTTTCCTAATTTTATATTTATTGATAATGGTGCCTCTCAACTACCCTTTTTAAAAAATACTTTAGCTCTTTTGCGTTTAACTAAAACGGACGGTGATTCTGTCAGTGTACGAGAGGCATTGGACTTCGGTGCAAATGTAATAGCATCTAATGTGTGCCCAAGGCCTGAAGGCGTTATTTGTATTACCTTAGATGAACAATCATCGGTCGTAGACCTTTTAACAAATATTATAAACAATAACAGAGGTTACTTATGAAACAAATACTTCAAGATATGGCTAAAGGAGGTTCGGCCATTGTTGAAGCTCCGGTGCCTCAAGTAACAAAAAACAATGTAGTGATAAATACTACGACTACCCTAATATCTGCAGGCACAGAAAGAATGTTAGTGGATTTTGGTAAAGCGAACCTTATTGATAAAGCACGCGCTCAACCTGATAAAGTAAAAATGGTACTTGAAAAAGTACAAACTGATGGCTTGATGACTACAGTTGATGCTGTTAAATCAAAACTTGCACAGCCTTTACCTCTAGGTTACTGCAATGTCGGTACTGTTGAGATAGCAGGGAAAGGTGCTGAAGATTTCAAAGCGGGAGATAGGGTTGTATCGAATGGTCCACATGCTGATGTAGTGCGTGTCGCTAAAAACTTAGTTGCCAAAATACCTGATAATGTAAGCGACGAAGAAGCATCATTTACTGTTGTTGCAAGTATAGGTTTACAGGGCATTCGTTTAGCTAATCCTACTTTAGGAGAATGCTTTGTTGTAACTGGTGTTGGCTTAATTGGTCTATTAACAGTACAAATGTTACGTGCGCAAGGTTGCCGAGTGTTAGCAATTGACTTTGACCAATCTAAACTCGATTTGGCCAAGCAATTTGGTGCACAAACGTGTAATCCTGGTAAAGGGGAAGATCCCGTAGCTGCAGGCATGGCATTTAGCCGCGGTATTGGTGTTGACGGCGTTATTATTACGGCATCAACTAAATCAAATGACCCAGTCACGCAAGCGGCTAGAATGAGTCGAAAGCGCGGTCGCATTATTTTAGTTGGTGTAATTGGTCTTGAACTAAGTCGTGCTGACTTTTATGAAAAAGAACTAACTTTTCAAGTTTCATGCTCTTATGGACCAGGGCGTTACGATCCTAGTTACGAAGAGCAAGGTAATGATTATCCATTAGCGTTTGTGCGTTGGACAGAGCAACGTAACTTCGAAGCAATACTTGATATGATGTCAGGTGGGCAAATTGATGTGAAACCGCTAATTACACATCGGTTTAAATTCGAAAATTCAAGTGACGCTTATGACTTATTAACAACCGATAAAAGTGCTTTGGGTATTTTATTGCAGTTTGAGTCAGATGTAACAAGTCGCCATAAAAAAATAATAAAATTGAAAGAAGCGCCTAAATATGAAGCGGATGAGCCTGTAGTTGGTTTCATTGGTGCGGGTAATTATGCTTCACGTATGTTGATCCCCGCTTTTAAAGAAGCTGGTGCACAATTTCATAGCATTTCTACATCTGGTGGTATTAATGGTGTAATTCATGGTGAGAAAGCTGGTTTTAGCGAGGCAACCACTGATACGCAGAATATGATTGAAAACCCGAGTATTAATACTATTGCTATTGTTACTCAACACAACAGCCACGCATATTTTGTTCAGCAAGCGCTTAAAGCGGGCAAAAATGTATTTGTAGAAAAACCACTCGCAATTACACATGATGAGTTAGCCGAAGTTAAGGCCGTTTATGATGAGGCAATAAAAACCGAAAAAGCACCTAAGCTAATGGTTGGTTTTAATCGGCGTTTTTCACCTCAAATACAAAAAATAAAATCGCTATTGGCACCAATTAAAGAACCTAAATCATTTATTATGACAATGAATGCTGGTTGTATTCCAGCTGATCACTGGACGCAAAATAATAACGTAGGAGGCGGGCGTATTATTGGTGAAGCGTGTCATTTCATCGATTTAATGCGTTACTTAGCCGATAGTGAAATTGTAAGTGTGCAAGCTCGAAGAATGGGCGATACAAATGAAGTTGATGTTACAGAAGATAAAGCGGCAATTATTCTTGGCTTTGCTGATGGATCATTTGGAACTATTCACTATTTAGCAAATGGTGCAGCGAGCTATCCAAAAGAAAGAATTGAGGTATTTGCAGCTGGTGGTACATTGCAGTTAGATAACTTTATTAAATTGAAGGGCTTTGGCTGGAAAGGATTTAAAAAGCTTAATTTATGGAAGCAAGATAAAGGTCAAAAAGCTTGTTCTTCGGCTTTTATTGACTCTGTAAAATATGGGACATTAGCACCAATACCTGCAGATGAGTTATTTGAAGTTGCTAAAGTGACGATTGATATTGCAGAGCAGTTGCGCATACAAAAATGAGTTTAGTCAAAGTTAAAACAGCACTCGATTTAGGTTTATCAAACCTAACTCGAGTGTTTATATATCAACTTGGAATAAAAACAGGGTTAAATAAAGTAAAAAGCATTAAGAGTGAAATTAAACAGGGAAGTTTTTTTACTCCGTACGTAGGCTCTATTATTCATAGCCAGTGTAATACACAGTGGTTTGATCAACATGTATACTTTGGCTTTGAAAAAGCTAGCTTAAAGGTCCCTAATTGGCATCAAAGCTGTTTAAATAGCGAGTTAGCACCTTCTGACAAACCTTGGTATTTAATAGATGATTTTAATAACCAATTAGGTGACATAAAAGGTGTCTGGGAAGCATCACGCTTTGACTGGATAGTTGGCTTTGCTCAACAAGTTGTTAGTGGTGATAAAAACACGCTTACTAAGTTAAATTTTTGGGTTACCGACTGGATTGAAAATAACCCCACTTATAGTGGAGTTAATTGGAAGTGTGGACAAGAGGCATCAATAAGAGTGATGCATTTAGCTTTGGCTGCGTTATTGCTCAAACAAACCCAAAACACGACTCCTGCATTATTGAGTTTAGTTAAAGCACATTTAAAGCGAATATCGCCAACTATCATGTATGCAGTTGCTCAAGACAATAACCATGGGACTTCTGAAGCGGCAGCGCTTTATATTGGCGGTTCCTGGCTTGTGCTAAATGGTGATAATGACGGCGCTAAATGGCAAAAACAAGGTTTAAAGTGGCTTGAAAACAGAGCTAATAAATTAATTGAAATAGACGGAAGTTTTAGTCAGTACTCAGTAAATTACCATAGAGTGATGCTTGATACTTATAGCTTGACAGAAGCGTGGCGTCTAAAACATAGCTTGCCCCATTTTTCAAAACTTTTATATGTAAAGTTAGAAGCTGCTACCAAGTGGTTATTTTATTTTACAGACTCTAAAACTGGAGATACTCCAAACCTTGGTGCTAACGATGGGGCGCGCTTAATTCCGTTAACAAATACTGATTATAGAGACTTTAGGCCTAGTGTTCAGCTTGCCAGTACATTGTTTGCTAATAAACTAGTGTATAACTTTAGCGGTGATTTTAATGTCCCACTTGAATGGTTAGAATTAAAAAAGCCTAGCCAATGCGTAGCAAGAAAAGTTGCAAAAGACTTTGGAGATGGTGGCTATGCTTATTTGAATACGACTAATGCCGCACTTTATTTTAACTACCCTATGTTTAAGTTTAGACCCAGCCAGTGTGACGCATTGCACATTGACTTTTGGTTGAATGACCAAAATGTATTTCGAGATGGTGGTACATTTAGCTACAATGCTGGGCAAAAATACATAGATTATTATGGTGGAGTAAAAAGCCATAATACAATTGAATTTGACTCGCACGATCAAATGCCACGCTTGAGCCGCTTTTTATTAGGTGATTGGTTAAAAACCACTATTAAAAAGGAGCTTGCATTTTCAGGTAGTGCGCAACAGATTAGTGCAGGTTATGAAGATAGATTTGGTTGCAAACATACACGTGCAATTAGCTTAGAACCAAATTTTCTTACTATAGAAGACATTGTTAGTGGCTTTAAGCAAAAGGCAGTACTTCGTTTTAGACTTATCCCAGTAGATTGGAAGTTAGTTGGAAGTAGCCTTGTTAGTGAGTTTTGTACAATTAATATCTCAGCAAATATTAGTATAATGCGCATTGAACTAACGACAGGTTTTGAATCTCGTTATTACCACCAAGAATCTGAAATACCAGTACTCGAAATAGAAGTTGCCGAGCCTGGAACACTGACTACGGAAGTAAAATTTTAATTATGAATGTTTTATATTTTCACCAACACTTTTCTACACCTAGCGGCTCTACAGGTATTCGTTCATATGAAATGGCGCAGCGATTATTAAAACATGGACATCAAGTGACTATGGTTTGCGGCAGTTATGGAGGCGGAGAAACAGGCTTAACCCCAAATTTTATAAAGGGTCGCAGAGAGGGCGTGGTAGATGGCATTAATATAATTGAATTTGATTTAGCTTATTCTAATACTGATGGTTTAATGAAACGTGCCGGTACATTTTTAAAGTTTGCAGTTAAGAGTATCGGTATTGCGCTAACGTACAAATATGACGTGCTTTTTGCAACTACAACCCCTTTGACTGCTGGAATACCTGGCATATTTGCGCGTTGGTTACGAGGTAAGCCTTTCGTATTTGAGGTTCGGGACTTATGGCCTGAATTACCAAAAGAGATGGGAGTAATAAAAAATCCTTTAGTGTTAGCTGCAATGTCTATGCTTGAGTGGTGTTCGTATCGCTCTGCTCATCGTTGTATAGGCTTGTCGCCAGGTATTGTTGAAGGTATTAAAAAACGTGGTGTGAAAGCAAGTAGAGTTGAAATTGTCCCAAATGGATGTGATTTAACTATATTTGCTGATGGTGTTACTGCTTGGCGACCTGAGGGAGTAGAAGATAAAGATTTAATGGCTGTATTTACTGGCACCCATGGGCAGGCTAATGGTTTAGATGCGGCATTGGATGCAGCATCTGAACTAAAAAGACGAGGTCGTAACGACATTAAGCTGGTTCTTGTTGGTCAAGGCAAGTTGAAAGAGGGCTTACAGGCAAGGGCTAAGCTAGAAGGGTTGGATAATGTAATATTCCACCCTCCGGTCAATAAAAGTAAACTTGCAGAGCTAATGAAAGGAGCTGATATAGGCTTACAGTTATTAGCAAATATCCCTGCTTTTTATTACGGGACATCGCCAAACAAGTTTTTTGACTATATTTCAGCGGGCTTACCTGTGCTTAATAATTACCCTGGTTGGTTAGCCGGTATGATTAAAGATAATAATTGCGGTTATGCAATTGAACCAGATAACGCAATAGCATTTGCTGACGCGTTACAAAATGCAGCAAATAATAAAGAATTACTACCTGAAATGGGTGAAAGAGCCCAAGCTTTGGCTAAGCGTGATTTTAATCGTCATAATCTAGCTGATAAGTGGGTTGTTTGGGTTACTGGAGTAAAAAAATGAAGCGACTTTTTGATTTTATAGTTGCTCTAAGCGCTTTATTTATTTTATTACCAGTAATAATTTTAGTTGCAGTACTCATTCGTTTTAAATTAGGCTCACCTATTTTATTTACTCAAGATCGTCCTGGTCTGAATGGTAAAATATTTAAAATGATGAAGTTTAGAAGCATGCTTGATGGAAAAGATAAGCTTGGTAATATGCTGCCTGATAATGAGCGTATGACTAAGTTTGGTGCTTTTTTACGCTCTACTAGTTTGGATGAACTACCAGGTTTATTTAATGTATTAAAAGGCGATATGAGCTTAGTTGGGCCAAGGCCACTACTTGTGCAATATTTGCCTCTTTATAGCAGTGATCAAGCACGCCGGCATAATGTGCGCCCAGGTATAACTGGTTGGGCACAAGTGAACGGGCGTAACGCTATTAGTTGGGAGCAAAAGTTTAAATTTGATGTGTGGTATGTCGATAACCAAAGTTTTTTACTCGACTTTAAAATATTGTTACTCACAGTAAAAAAAGTTTTCGTACGCGAAGGTATAAGCGCTGACGGGCATGTGACTATTGAGCCATTTAAAGGTTCACATCATGACTAAAAAGCTCGCTATAGTTGGCGCCAGTGGTCATGGTAAAGTAATTGCCGATATTGCAGAGCAACTTGGCTTTACTGCTAACTTTTATGATGATGCCTACCCAAGTAAAGCGCATATTGAACATTGGTCAATACATGGTACGTGCGATGATTTAATAGCTCTAAATAATGCGAATGAAGCATTTAACAACGATGTTGTAGTTGCTATTGGTAATAACGATATTCGCCAGCAAAAAATAGAGTTATTACTACAAAACAATTTTAACCTTGTTACATTAATTCATCCTATTTCAGTTATAAGCCAGTATGCGCTAATAGGAAAAGGTACTGTGGTTTTTTCGGGTGCTGTTATTAATGCATTTGCTAAAGTAGGAACCGGCTGCATCATTAATACTGCGGCAATTGTCGAGCATGATTGTGTTGTTGGTGATTTTACTCATATTTGCCCTAATGTCGCCTTAGCAGGAGGGGTCACAGTTGGCACTAAGAGTTGGGTTGGTATCGGTAGTCAAGTAAAGCAGTTAATAACAATTGGTGAAAACTGTTTAATAGGTGCTGGCAGCACGGTTGTAAAAAACATCCCCGACAACGTTACTGCATTTGGCTCTCCGGCAGTTTCTAATATATAAATATTTACTTCCCCATTATTGTATAGAATTAATAGGAATATCATGTTAAATACCCCATTCTCTCCTTGGCCTAGCTTTACTCAGCAAGAAGCTGATGCTGTAAGCCGTGTTGTTTTATCAAACAAAGTTAACTACTGGACGGGTACGGAAGGTCGCGAATTTGAAAAAGAATTTGCTACATGGACTGATAGCGATTACGCAATTGCATTAGGTAATGGCACTTTAGCACTTGATTTAGCACTTAAAGCTTTAAATATAGGCGCTGACGATGAAGTGATCACTACGCCTCGTACTTTCTTAGCCTCTGCGTCAAGCATTGTTACCGCAGGTGCTTCCCCTATATTTGCCGATGTAGATTTAAATAGTCAGGCTATTACAGCAGCTAGTATTAAAGCGGTACTTACACCAAAAACTAAAGCGGTTATTGTGGTGCATTTAGCGGGTATGCCTGCCGAAATGGACGACATAATGGCATTGAGTAAAGAGCATGGCTTTTATGTAATTGAAGACTGTGCTCAAGCGCATGGTGCTAAATACAAAGGTAAGTCAGTTGGCAGCATTGGTCATGTTGGCGCATGGAGTTTTTGCCAAGATAAAATTATGACAACTGGCGGCGAGGGCGGCATGGTAACTACTAATTCAAAAGAGTTATGGTCAGCTATGTGGAGCTATAAAGATCATGGTAAAAGCTTTGATGCTATTTATAATCGTGAACACCCACCAGGATTTAGATGGTTACACGAAAGCTTTGGCACTAACTGGCGTATGACAGAAATGCAAGCTGTACTTGGTCGCATTCAATTAACACGCATGACTGATTGGACGGCAAAGCGTCGAGCTAATGCTGCCCTGCTTGATGGCGCAGCGAGTGAGTTTAACTGTATCCGTTTAGTTAAAGTGCCAAAGTACATTGAACACGCTGAATATAAGCACTATATGTTTATTAAACCTGAACAACTAGCTGATGGCTGGGATCGTGATCGTATTGTTAACGAAATAGTTAGCAGAGGTGTACCGTGCTTTCAAGGTAGTTGCTCTGAGGTTTACCTTGAAAAAGCATTTGATAACACACAGTGGCGCCCTGAAAAACGTTTGCCAAATGCTGTAGAACTAGGTGAAACCTCAATCATGTTTTTAGTGCACCCTACTTTAACTGAAGCTGAAATAGTTAAAACAACTCAAGTAATAAAAGACGTGTTAGGGTTAGCAAATGCCTAAAGCATAAAATTGAAGTGCATTTATTTAAGAGGGTATACTTTATGTTTCCTATAGTTTTAGTTACTTCTTACCTATAATTCACAAATTTAAATAATATTTATGTTAATCCTCTTTTATTAATTAATTGTTATACAAAGTAACAATAGGGAACTTGCTGTGGATAGTTTTATACGTTTAATTTTAAACTCATCACGCGCTAAAAAGCGAATTATTACCTTATGTATTGATTCGATATTTATTATGCTTGCATTTTGGCTAGCTCTTATTGTTAGGCTTGATAGCTTTGAGCCATTAAAAGTAGCAAGTAACTGGCTGTTACTTGTCATGTTAATACCTACTAGCTTATATGCTTTTGTAAACCTTGGGCTTTATCGGGCGGTACTTAGGTACATGAACTCGCAAGCTATATGGGCTGTAGTACTTGGTACTGTAATAACAACGGTGAGCTTAGTTTTAATCGCCTTTTTTATAAATGTAAATATACCGCGTACTATGCCGTTTATATTTGCTTGGTTATGTTTATTAACCGTTGGTGGTTCGCGTGTATTGGTACGTGCCATTATAGGTAAAATGACGACTAGTAAAAAAGAGTCGGTAATTATTTATGGTGCGGGCTCAGCAGGGCGGCAGTTAGCTACGGCTCTTAGTGCAGGACCAGAGTATTTTGTATGTGCATTTATTGACGACGATAAAGCAAAGCATCGCTCTGTAATACAAGGTATTCCTGTACTTGGTTTTAAAAGTATTTATGAGCTAATAACTAAACGTAAAGCGACTAAAGTTTTATTGGCTATTCCTAGCGCGAGCAGATCTCGTCGTAAAGAGGTTTTAGCGCAGTTAGAACCTTTAACAATTAAAGTACTGTCGATGCCTGGCATGGCCGACATAGTAGAAGGTAAAGCAACATTAGCTGAAATTACCGATGTTGGAGTTGAAGACCTACTAGGGCGCGATGCAGTAACCCCTAAACCCGATTTAATGACCGCAAATATCACCAATAAAGTGGTTATGGTTACTGGAGCCGGTGGCTCTATTGGGTCTGAGCTATGTAGGCAAATAATTAAACAAAATCCACGTAAATTAGTGTTGTTTGAGCTAAGCGAATTTGGTTTATATTCAATCGAAAAAGAGTTATGTGAATATATAGCTAAAAATAATTTAGATATTGAGCTACTCCCAATGATGGGCTCGGTACAGCGTATTAACCGTATTGAAACGGTTATGAAAACCTTTGGTGTACAAACTCTTTATCATGCAGCGGCATACAAACATGTACCGCTTGTTGAGCATAATGTTGTAGAGGGCGTGCGTAATAATGTGTTTGGTACCTATTACACTGCAAAAGCGGCGATTAATGCAGGTGTAGAAACCTTTGTACTTATTTCTACCGATAAAGCCGTACGCCCAACGAATGTTATGGGCGCTACAAAGCGTATGGCTGAGCTTGTGCTGCAAGGTTTAGCGCAAGAGCAGGGGAGTAAGCATAACACTCGTTTTTGCATGGTTCGTTTTGGTAATGTGCTTGGCTCGTCGGGTTCTGTTGTGCCTTTGTTTCGTAGGCAAATAAAAGAAGGCGGACCTATAACGCTCACTCACCCTGATATTACCCGTTATTTTATGACCATTCCCGAAGCTGCTCAGTTGGTTATACAGGCAGGTGCCATGGGTAAAGGCGGTGATGTATTTGTTCTGGATATGGGGGACTCTGTTAAAATTAAAGACCTTGCTACCAAAATGGTTAGGCTTTCGGGTCTCGATATTAAAAGCGATATAAACCCCCACGGTGATATAGAAATACAATGTACCGGACTTCGCCCAGGTGAAAAACTTTATGAAGAACTTTTAATTGGCGATAGCGTAGCTCAAACCTCGCACGAACGTATAATGACCGCTCAAGAAATTATGTTACCGCTTAGCGAACTTAACGTGTTTATTGATGATATGGATAATGCGTGCCATAACTTTGAGCATGAAAAAATACGCCAATTATTGCTTGATGCCCCAACAGGATTTAACCCAACCGATGGTATTTGCGATTTAGTATGGAATGCTAAAAGTGAAAAACTTACAGTAGATAAAAATTTAGATAATGTGGTTAACTTAAAAACTAAGTAAAATAAACTCTGATTTATGCTGAATGTATTGGCGATGTAGGTGAGGTTTTACACCTCGCTTTCTTTGCTTTGTAGGTGAGGTTTTACACCTCGCTTTTAAACATTGAAGCCACATTACATGAGCCATGAGCGCGAAGTAAATTCGCACCTACGGGTTGGGTGTATGTATTGATGTAGGTGAGGTTTTACACCTCGCTTTTAAACATTGAAGCCGCATTACATGAGCCATGAGCGCGAAGTAAATTCGCACCTACGAGTTGGGTGTATGTTTTATTTGTAGGTGAGGTTTTACACCTCGCTTTTAAACATTGAACCCACATTATATGATCCATGAGCGCGAAATAAATTCGCACATACGAGTTGGGTGTATGTTTTATTTGTAGGTGAGGTTTTATACCTCGCTTTTATTATTAAAGGAAAAATATGAAATACTTGGTAACTGGCGCTGCAGGCTTTATAGGTGCAGCCACATGTCAAAAATTGTTATTAGCAGGGCATGAGGTTGTAGGTATTGATAACCTTAATGATTATTACGATGTGAATTTAAAATTAGCACGCTTAGCGCAATTTGAAAATCATGAAGCTTTTACATTTATTAAGCTCGATATAGCAATACGACCAGTAATGAGTGAGCTATTTAAAACTCATCAGTTTGATAAAGTAATACACTTAGCGGCTCAAGCGGGTGTACGTTACTCGATAGAAAACCCTGATGCTTACGCAGACTCTAACTTAGTTGGGCATTTAAATGTACTAGAGGGCTGTAGAAATAACGGCGTTAAGCATTTGGTTTATGCATCGTCTAGTTCTGTATATGGTTTAAACGAAAAAACGCCATTTGAAACAACGGATAGTGTTGATCATCCCGTTTCATTTTACGCTGCTACTAAAAAAGCGAATGAGCTTATGGCGCATAGCTATTCGCATTTATATAGTTTACCAACGACGGGGTTACGCTTTTTTACCGTTTATGGACCATGGGGTCGTCCAGATATGGCTCCATATATTTTTACTAAAAAAATACTCAACAACGACACTATTGATATAAATAATAATGGTGATATGTGGAGAGATTTTACTTACATAGATGATATTGTTGAAGGTGTAGTACGTGCCGCTGATGTAATACCTACAGCAAATCCTGATTGGCGAGTTGAAACAGGCTCACCTGCTAGTAGTTCAGCTCCGTACGCTGTTTATAATATAGGTCATGGAAGCCCAATTAATTTAATGAAGTTTATAGAAGCTATTGAAACTGAACTCGGTATTGAAGCTAAAAAGAACTTTCGTGAAATGCAGGCCGGTGATGTTTATAAAACCTTTGCTGATACACAAGATTTATTTAAGATCACAGGTTACAAAGCTCAAGTTGATGTTAAACAGGGTGTGAGCCAATTAGTTAAATGGTATAAAGAATTTTACCAAAACTAAAGTTTAAGTATTCATAGAAGGCACCCTTATGGTGCCTTTTTTTCTATGTTTATTGTAGGTGAGGTTTTACACCTCGCTTATTGCTTTTAAAATATTGAACCCATGTTACACAAGCGCGAAGTAAATTCGCACCTACGGGTCGGGTGTATGTATTGATGTAGGTGAGGTTTTACACCTCGCTTATTGCTTTTTAAATATTAAAACCACGTTACATGAGCGCGAAGTAAATTCGCACCTACAGGTTTTGCGTGTGTTGGGTTTGATGTTTGTTGTAGGTGAGGTTTTATACCTCGCTTTTTGCTTTTAAAATATTAAAACCACGCTACATGAGCGCGAAGTAAATTCGCACCTACGGGTTTGGTGTATGTGTCGGGTTTTATGTTTATTGTAGGTGAGGTTTTACACCTCGCTTATTGCTTTTTAAATATTAAAGCCACGTTACACAAGCGCGAAGTAAATTCGCACCTACAAGTTTGGCATATGTGTTGGGTTTGATGTTTATTGTAGGTGAGGTTTTACACCTCGCTTATTGCTTTTAAAATATTGAACCCATGTTACACAAGCGCGAAGTAAA
>NZ_JADYXF010000028.1:0-69237 GCF_015864385.1 Pseudoalteromonas sp. SWXJZ94C | reverse complement strand
TTCCATGTCGCGTCTGTTAACATTAATCTTGGCATGAGGGTTCGGTGTAACGTTTTTTAGCGAATTCAATTATACCTTATCCTCATGCTGTTTGTTTTTTATACCGCAAAAATCAACACGCCCTAAATTAATAACCGAACTCTAAGAGTGAAAATAGGTATAAAAGAAAATTCAAAACTCGTATTTAAATAAACCCCAGCTGGCTCAGCTTTTTTTTTACAATACACCGTTAGTTATTAGCGTAATTCAAAGTTCAACCTATTCTATTAGGTTAAATTTACAGCCGTGCTGCTTGGTATACTACTAGGTATACTAAAGACCTGCGCTTGGATAGGACGCTATAGAACATCATAATACGCTAAGTCATTGACTTTATTTTATTACAGGCACAAAAAAGGACGTCATGAGACGTCCTGATATTGAATAATGGTGGAGGGAGAGGGATTCGAACCCTCGTTAGGGATAAACCTAAACACACTTTCCAGGCGTGCGCCTTCAGCCACTCAGCCATCCCTCCACTGTGTTGCAATTGTGTAATGCAACAGCGCGCTATAGTATGAAATAGACCCTCGAGGTGCAAGGCATTTTTAAATATGATCTTTCAAGTGCTTACTTATCAAGCAATCACTTATATTGAGGTATAAAAAAACGGCTAAATTCAAGATTTAGCCGTTCACATTTATACTTCTAAAATTACTTAGCCATACTCGCAGTAAATTCAAGCATGCGGTTAAGTGATTTAAGAGCGCCTTCGCGTAAATCCATATCAACAAATACTTCTTTACCTTTAGGGCTTATGAGGGCTTCCTCAATCGCTTTTAAGCCATTCATCGCCATCCAAGGGCAATGTGCACAACTTTTACATGAAGCGCCCTCACCTGCCGTAGGAGCCGCAAAAAACTCTTTATCTGGGCATAGTTGCTGCATTTTATAAAAGATGCCGCGATCGGTTGCTACAATAAACTTTTTATTGTCCATTGTTTGAGCTGCTTTGATCAATTGGCTCGTAGATCCAACCGAATCGGCAAGTGCAACTATTTCTGCTGGTGACTCAGGGTGAACTAATACGCCTGCATCTGGATGCAGCGCCTTCATATCCTTTAAGGCTTTTGTTTTAAACTCGTCATGTACAATACATGCACCATTCCACATTAGCATATCAGCACCGGTATTTTTTTGAATGTAGCTACCAAGGTGTTTATCTGGACCCCAAATAATTTTTTCGCCTTGCTCATCCAGGTACTCAACAATCTCAAGTGCACACGATGACGTTACAATCCAATCTGCACGCGCCTTAACAGCTGTAGAGGTGTTTGCGTACACAACAACCTTACGATCAGGGTGCTCGTCACAAAACGCTGAGAACTCGTCTACAGGGCAACCAATATCCAACGAGCACGTCGCCTCAAGTGTTGGCATAACCACTGTTTTATTAGGTGTTAAAATTTTAGCGGTTTCGCCCATAAATTTTACACCTGCGACGATGATCATATCTGCATCGTGACGTGCGCCAAAACGTGCCATTTCTAGCGAATCAGCAACGCAACCGCCAGTTTCCTCGGCGAGCGCTTGAATTTCAGGATCGGTATAATAATGTGCAACAAGTACTGCATTTTTATCTTTTAGTAATTGTTTTATACGCGCTTTATATTCGCCTTGCTCGTCTTGTGTTAACGGTGCTGGCTTAGGAGGGAAAATATAACCTTCAGGCATAATAGTTTGAGCTAGACTCATGTTCTCGACCACTTATCTACGGAGCATTAATTGCGGCGAATTATACGAGAATATGAACATAAATAACAGCAAACTAGCGAGGCTGTTTATAAAAAATAGAGTGGGAATTTAAAAAAGAATATAAGGAAAGTATTAGAGAGTGGTGGGTCATGATGGATTTGAACCATCGACCAATTGATTAAAAGTCAACTGCTCTACCAACTGAGCTAATGACCCGCTCTAATATAAACTGCTTTGTAAAAAGCATGCGTAAATCCGCCGATTCAAACTGTCATAGAATGGTGGGTNTATGATGGATTTGAACCATCGACCAATTGATTAAAAGTCAACTGCTCTACCAACTGAGCTAATAACCCGCTCTATGCAATTATTCAATTATGAATGAAACTTACGTAAATCCGCCGATTGAATCCATTCTTATTATAACTAATAAAGAATGGTGGGTCATGATGGATTTGAACCATCGACCAATTGATTAAAAGTCAACTGCTCTACCAACTGAGCTAATGACCCGCTCTTATATAAATTTTTGTACTAAAGTTTAAATTAAACCATTTATATTTATTAAATAAAAATGGTGGGTCATGATGGATTTGAACCATCGACCAATTGATTAAAAGTCAACTGCTCTACCAACTGAGCTAATGACCCGCTCTAATATAAACTGCTTTGTAAAAAGCATGCGTAAATCCGCCGATTCAAACTGTCATAGAATGGTGGGTTATGATGGATTTGAACCATCGACCAATTGATTAAAAGTCAACTGCTCTACCAACTGAGCTAATAACCCGCTCTTTTTGCCGCATTTCGAGTGGGGTAACCATTCGTTTGCTGCGGGCGCTTATAATACTTATTTAAAAAATGAGTGCAACCGAAATTGTCTCTTTTTTTAAGTTTTTATGTCTAGTTGGACAATTTTAGACCGCTTATGACAAAAAGCAGTCTAATCAAGCTCATTCAATTATTTTTATAAACGATCTGTGGCTAATTTTGCAGCAGTTGTACTTGGATACTGATTGATAAGATCGTTCAGTATTTTTTCTGCTTCAGCTGCTAAACCTTGCTCTTGTAAAAGTGTTCCTAACTTTAATAAAGCATCTGGGCGTTTATTTGAATTAGGAAATTCATTTACAACGACTTTAAAATGCTCAATTGCTTTTACTGGCATATTTTTAATAGTCAGTAATTGCCCAAGCCAATAATGTGCATTAGACGCATATACCGAATTTGGATACGTAGTTAAAAACGTTTGGAATTCAGGAATAGCCTGATCGTAACGTTTATCTTTCATTATTAATGCAACAGCACGCTCGTAAGCTTCGTTTTCAGATAAATCACTACTATATGTCTGTGCATTACTTTGTTGCGTGTAATCAGGCGCAGGTGCCGCAGCAGGTTGCGTATAAGCTTGGCTTACACGATTCTCTATTTCTTGATAAAGTTCACGTTGGCGCTGAAGTACTTTTTCAAGCTTATAGCTTTGCTCTTCAGTAACACCACGAATTTGACTTACTTCATCTTGTAATAAATTAAGTTGTTGCTGTAACTCTACTTGTAAAAAATTACGCGTTTGCATCAAATTTTCAAGTGATGCTAAGCGCTTTTCTATACTCGACTGTGAACTTGCAGCTTCTGAAACAGGAGCGGGAGCAGCCATTAACTGGGTGCTCCCGCTCAATATCATGGCTGCCAAAATAATTTTCGGCTTCATAATATCTCTTATCTTAGTAAACTAGTACCGCACGGCGGTTTTTAGCGAAAGCTGATTCAGTGCGAGATTTAACCATAGGCTTCTCTTCACCGTAGCTTACTACTGACATTTGGCTAGATGAAACACCTAAACTTTGCAGGTATTTTTCAACAGCTTTACCACGGTGCTCACCTAATGCAATATTGTACTCAGGTGTGCCACGTTCGTCGGCATGACCTTCGATTAATACTTTAACAGATGAGTTTTGAACTAAAAACTCAGCGTGTGCGCGAAGTAATTCAGCGTATTTGCCTTCAACTGTCGCTTTATCAAAATCAAAGTAGATTACTTGCTCTTGACGTAGTGCTTCGTATTTTTGACGAAGTTCTTCTTCTGCACGTTGCTCAGGAGAAATTGTAGCTACTTCAACTGTATCATTGTTTGCTGATTGCTCAACAACACCTTGATTTGATTGATTTGCAGCGCCGTCATCAATATCTGATGATGAGCTACAAGCTGCTAATGTCATTACTGGCACAGCAATTAGCAGGCCTTTAAGTATTTTGTTAAGTTGCATTGAGTAGATTCCTATTTTGAGTAAACCAGTAATATTACTGTAAATATGGCGACCAAGCTGGCGCCTTTACTTGTCCGTCTAGCACAGGTAAGCGTGCTTTAAAGCGACCGTCCATCGATACTAGCGCAAGTACCTGTTTGTTATTATGAAGCGTGCTATATATAATCATCGAGCCATTTGGCGCTATACTCGGCGATTCATCTAGGCGAGTTCGAGTTAATACTTGAAACGCGCCTGTAGCAAGCTCTTTCTTAGCAAGATGGTACTTACCGTTAGTACGGTTTACCATCACTAATTCTTTACCGTCGGGCGTTATTGAACCTGCAAGGTTCATGTCGCCGTCAAAAGTTAAACGTTGTGAACGCCCAGTTTTTAAATTTAACTTATAAATCTGAGCATTACCACCCCTTTCAGATGTAAACACAATATCTTGGCTATTTGGATACCAAGATGGCTCTGTATCGATACTACGATGGCGCGTAAGGCGTGTTTCTTTACCTGTTACTAAGTCTAGTAAGTAAACCTCAGTTGCTCCACCTTTATCTTTTGAAAGTACTAACAGGAGTTTTTTACCATCCGGTGAAAACTGCGGTGCACCATTAATGCCTTCATAGCTGGCAATAATTTCACGTTTTCCCGTATATAAATCTTGAACATAAATTTGGCTTTGGCGGTTTTCAAACGTTACATATGCCAATTTAGTACCATCTGGTGACCAAGCTGGCGACATTAATGGCTCTTTAGAGCGTAGTAATACTTGTTCATTAAAGCCATCGTAATCAGCAACGACTAACTGATATGGTTTAGCATCAGCATCACGTACTATTACATAAGCAATTTTAGTTAAAAACGCGCCCTTTTCACCCGTTAGCTTTTCGTAAATAACATCACTAATTCTGTGTGAGTAACGACGAAAGCCACTTTCACCAATAACACTTTCACGCGCTTCTAAAATATGGTCTTGGCTCTTTATTAATTTACCATTACTCATCATCTGCGTGTTGCCACCCGTTATCTGACCACGGATCACATCAATTAACTCGTAGCGTACTAAGTAGCGCCCGTCTGTTTGCTGCTCTACTTCACCAACAAGTATTGCTTCAGCGCCTTTATTAACCCAAGCAGCGTAGTCAATTTCACTATCTTTACTTGGTTGTTGCGGCATTTGTGCAATATCAATAGGCTTAAATTTACCACTGCGCATTAAGTCTGCAGCAATAACCTCATTTAATTTCTCTGGAATTGGACCAACACCATTGTATTTGAAAGGAACAATTGCAATTGGTCTTGCGCCATCTATACCTTCTGTTATTACAATTTCAAGTGCTGCGTGTGCAATCCCTTGAAATCCTAATAATAAAACTAAAAAGGCTACTTTTATTTTGTTAAACATATAATTCCTTTAAAACTCTGGCGCAAATGTGAAGTTAATATTTTTCAGCTCTTCAAACACATCTCTATCTTTAGACACTGGTAACGTATCAGCCAAGCGTATAGCTCTCATAACAGCTTCACAGACTAACTTATCACCACCTAACGATTTAACTTGCGTTACTAAGCCGTTAAAACCTAAACGAATATTGACTCGACATTGCTTGCCTTTCATTTTTTCATCTTGAAGTAAGTTTTGCTGAATACGCGCCATAATTAATGCGCGGTATTTGTCTACTTCACTAAGTACTTGCTGTTGGCGTACTTTACTACGTGCTGCCTGCTCTTTTGCAAGTTGCTCTTGCAGCATTTGCTCTTGCATAGCTTGTTCACGCTTACGTTCAGCTTCTTTTGCACGCTCTTTAGCCTCGATTTCGCGTTTTTTACGCTCAGCCTCTGCTTTTTTCAGCGCGTCTTCTTCAGTTTTTCGTTTATCCGCAGCAGCTTTAGCCGCATTTTCAGACTCTTGTTTCTCTTTCTCAGCCTGTTTTGCTTTAGCGCGTTCTTTTTGCTCAATTGCACGCGCTTTTTTAGCTTGTGCTTGCGCCTCTGCTGTTTCTTTTTCTTTAGCTTTGCGTTCTTGCTCTAGCTTTTTAATGTGCCTTGCTTCTGATTCACGCTTTTTACGTGCATCGGTTGCTCTGCGTTCTAAATCACGAATGCGTTTATCTTCAGCACTTTTTTTATCTTTATCTTTCTTTCTAAGCTCAGCAATTTTTTGTTCAACCATTTTTTGATCAACAGTAACTGCCGATACCGCTTTTTCTGTTTCTGGTATTGCCGAGTTAAGCGTTACTTCCATTACTTTTGGTGCAGGTGGATGAATATTTGCAGACGCATACAAAAATCCCCCAATACCCAAATGTAATACCACCGACTTAATTAGTGAACTATTCATACAGTTACTTTGTCCCCTCAAAGGATTCTGTCATTAATCCTACTGATGGCACACCTGCATTCTTTAAAAAGTCCATTAAAAGTAACACTTCTTGATACGACACTTTACCTGAACCTTTAATCATTACAGGTATATTAGGGTTCTTCATTAATTGTAATTTTATTACTGCCGCCACGTCTAGTGCTTCCATAGCCGCTTCAGGATCAGTGCCTACACTTACATAGTATTTACCCTCAGCATCGATAGAGGCAATAATAGGTGGTACATCTTTTGTATCAACTAAATCAGACTCTTCCATTTTTGGTAAGTCAACTTTAACACCGTGTGTAATAAGCGGAGCTGTAGCCATAAATATAATAAGCAGCACCAACATTACATCAATGTAAGGTACTACATTAATTTCTGCGACCGGACGGCGCTTTTTACGCTGATACATTCGCTTGGGCCTCTATTTGGGTAGCTGCTTGACGGTGTAAAATATTAGCAAACTCTTCCATAAAGTTAATATAGTGAGATTCTAGTTTTTCAACTTTATTAGAAAAGCGGTTATAAGCTATAACCGCAGGTATAGCTGCAAATAAACCCATTGCAGTAGCGATTAATGCTTCAGCAATACCTGGTGCTACCATTTGTAACGTAGCTTGTTTAACTTCACCAAGTGCAATAAAGGCATTCATAATACCCCACACTGTACCAAACAAACCTATATAAGGGCTTATTGAACCTACCGTTGCTAAAAACGATAAGCTTGATTCTGTTTTTTCTATTTCACGAGAAAGTGCAACACGCATTGAACGGTGTGTACCTTCCATTACAATACTGGCGCTTTGAAACGTGTTTTTCTTGTGGCGTGCAAACTCTTTAAAGCCTGCAGTAAAGAGTGCTTCAATACCTTGTGATTGACCACTACGTGACGATATTTCATTATAAAGTTTGCTTAAATCAATACCAGACCAAAACTTTTGCTCAAACTTTTTAGCATTATCTAAAGCATCAGATATCGCTTTTTTACGCTGAAAAATAATAGCCCACGACATTACAGACATAGCAACTAGTCCTAACATTACTAGTTGAACAAGCAAACTGGCTTCTAAAATTAGATCTAAAAAATTAAGCCCTGATCCCACGTTAAACTCCTAAATAGTTTCAAAATACGTCAAATTAATTAATTTGTATAAATATGACCGTTCACACAGTCAAAAGTTGCATCTAGTGTATATAGTCCATTTCAAGCTGACAACGATATTGCTATGAATAATCAACAAAAAACGTTGAAAATCACCTTTATTTTAATTTTATCAACTTATCGTAAGTTTTAAGTTCAATTGTAAATAACGGCACATGTCTAAAAAGTGCTTAAATATACGAATAAAACATCATAAAACACTTCGTTTATTCAAAATAAGTGCATAAGCACTCAAAACCAGCGTTAAACAAGCTTAATGTAATAGTAAAACTAATGCTGAGAATTAATAATAAATAGTACATATACTCTATTTTTCATTAAGTTATGATATTAACGATTAATTAACGCTCAGTATTAAAACAACAATAAAACTCATGGAATTAGTTTTTCTAATGTGAAAATACAAATTTTCTAGTTTGAACAAAAATCATATTTTACGTATTATCATTCCATACCGAACTAGCGCACCGAATGAGATAGTTTCATTAAGCCAAGTTCTTCGTAATCCGATATTTATCGTATTACATTGTTTTACTCTTTCGGACAAAACCTTAGATTGTAAAACATAGTTCCAAGATTATTCCCTTCAACTTGTTGTTTGCCCGCATTATTTGCGGGCTTTTTTTTGCCTGCAATTTATCAACATCTATAAAAGCGTTAATCAAACGTAGAGTATTGTTTTATACAAATCATATTTTTTGGCGCTATTGGGTTATTTAATTCGACAGTATCACTGGTGATTTAAATAAAATAAATAGGATACAGTTATTACCTTGTAATTCGATATTTAAGCAATTACAGGTATTACCTTGAATGGCACGCAGAATAGCGTCACGAGTCTTAACGCCCTGTGAATTAACGGTTAACTCATTTACAGACGTTGTATTTACAATATTATGTGGGTATTTTTTAGTATGTTTATGCTTTTTAGCTGCTACTTTCTTACGCTAAATAAGTACATTAATTATGAGTAAGACTCAAATAAACTCGCTTACTGCATATATCTGCAGCAAGCGTTATTAATTGGCTAATCTTTTTTGGTAGGTAATAGACCAAAGTGATGATATGCGCTATCTGACACAATTCTTCCACGGGGTGTACGTTGAATAAAACCTTGTTGAATCAAAAAAGGTTCTATTACATCTTCTATCGTTTCTCGCTCTTCGCCAATCGCAGCCGCTACATTATCAAGCCCTACGGGGCCACCCATAAACTTTTCAATAATGGCGAGTAAATATTTACGATCCATGTAATCAAAACCGCTTTTATCTACATCAATCATATCGAGTGCTTGTTTTGCCACCTCGGCATTTACTGTGCCATCTGACTTTACTTGCGTGTAGTCACGTACCCGACGAAGTAAGCGATTAGCAATACGCGGCGTACCACGTGAGCGTTGTGCTATTTCGGTTGCGCCCTCTTCACACATTTCTAAATCAAGATAATGCGCAGAACGCCCAACAATATGCGATAAGTCTTCCACCGAATAAAATTCTAAACGTTGGACAATACCAAAACGGTCACGCAGTGGCGATGTTAGCGAACCTGCTCGCGTAGTTGCACCAATAAGCGTAAACGCAGGTAAGTCTAGTTTTATAGAGCGTGCAGCCGGTCCTTCACCAATCATTATGTCAAGTTGGTAATCTTCCATTGCTGGATAGAGTATTTCTTCAACTTGCGGACTTAGCCTGTGTATTTCGTCAATAAACAGTACGTCGCCCTCTTCTAAATTAGTCAGTAGCGCTGCTAAATCACCTGCTTTTTCTAACACCGGACCTGATGTTGTTTTAATACTTACATGTAACTCGTTGGCAACAATGTTCGCAAGCGTTGTTTTACCTAAACCTGGCGGACCAAATATTAAAAGGTGATCGAGTGCTTCGCCGCGAGTTCGCGCAGCTTCAATAAAAATTTCCATTTGCTGTTTAACATGCGGTTGTCCTCTATAATCAGCTAAAAGTTTTGGCCTTATTGCGCGATCTATAGAGTCTTCGTTTGGTTTTTCTGTTGCATCAATTAAACGATCCGCTTCAATCATGGGTTACTCACAACATTGATTTTAAAGATTCTTTAATAAGAACCTCAGTAGACATATCTGGTTTACTTACCGATTTTACTGCTTTTTGTGCCTGTGGCAATTTATAACCTAACGCAAGCAGTGCCGATACAGCATCGTCGGCTGCATTATTAGCAATACGTGCATCACTTAATGGTTCTATTACGGCACTATCGCTGTATGGTGTAAATAAATCGTTGCCCCAATCTTTTAATCGATCTTTCATTTCGAGCACCAAACGTTCCGCTGTTTTTTTACCTACACCAGGTAATTTAACAAGCGATGTTGAGTCTTCGTTATTCACACAACTCACAAATTGTTTAGCCGACATACCCGATAGAATGGCTAAGCCAAGTTTTGGTCCCACACCATTTGCTTTTAACAACTCTCTAAATAAAGCGCGTTCTACTTTATTATTAAAACCAAATAAAAGTTGAGCGTCTTCGCGTACTACAAAGTGTGTATAAACAATCGCGTTTTCACCCACTTTTGGTAAGTCGTAAAAACAGGTCATAGGCATTTGCACCTCATAACCTACACCACTTACCTCTAGTAATATCTCTGGTGGTTGTTTTTCAACTAAAATACCATTTAAGCGACCTATCATATTTATTTCCTTAAACGTCCTCTAACGATTTTGCTTGCGCTGCCCGCTAGTTTAATTAAATTTTGTTCTGAGTGAGCATGGCAAATTGCAATTGCTAGTGCATCTGCTGCATCTGCTTGAGGTGTACCTGGTAGCTTTAAAATATTTTTTACCATGTGCTGTACTTGTGTTTTATCGGCGCCGCCGTTGCCCACCACTGCTTGTTTTATTTGTCTGGCTGAATATTCAAATACAGGTAAATCAGCCATTGCAGCACCAACAATGGCGGCTCCTCTAGCTTGACCTAGCTTTAAAGCTGAATCGGGGTTGTGCGCCATAAATACTTTTTCAATGGCAAAGGTTTCTGGCGAAAACTGTTCAATAAGCTGCGTAATGCCTTGGTAAATCATTTTAAGTCTTACTGGAAAAGGGTGATCGGCTAGTTTTATACAGCCACTGCCTAAATACGTAAACTTAGAACCTTGGTGTGCTACAACGCCATATCCGGTCAAACGTGAGCCCGGATCGATCCCTAAAATTATGGCCAAACAGTGCTCCATTGTTATTATTTTTAAATTACGCTAATAATGCCAGAGCACTGTATAAATTACCAGTACAAAGCAAAAACAAAAATGCCCACGTATAAAGTGGGCATTTAAAGGGTTTTGCTCTTTTTGGTTTATGCTAAAGCACGTACCAAACCTTGGGTATTTTGCTTAAGCGTTCGGGCAATCATAAAATACCCTAAACCAGCTACAAATATACCACCAGCAACTGGACCAATAATCCAGATATGAGGGTGTAGTTTACCAGCAAGATCAAACATTTGTTGTTGCACAATTAATAAGGCTATATCGCTAAAAAATGCGGCTACTAAGCCAGCCAAACCACCTAGTAATAAAAACTCATACAAGGTCGCATTTTTAATTAATCGGCTTTTAGCCCCAAGCGTTCGTAATATAACAATTTCTTGCATGCGCTCGCCTAAGCTTGCTTGTACTTGCGATATAAGTACAAGCGCACCACATAACACAACAATTGCCAGTACAAACCCAATAGCAAGCGATACCTGCTTAATGGTTGATTGAATTTGCTTAACAAAGTTATCAATATCAATTGCTGTAATAGTAGGATACGTTCGAAGCAACTGGCTAAAGTCACGTTTTTGCTCTGGATTTATACGCACCGACGAAATATAGGTCGCCGGAAAATCAGCAAGTACATCGGGACTCAAAATAATAAAAAAGTTAGGTTTAAGTGTTGCCCAATTAACTTTACGCACGCTGGTAATTTTAGCGTCGAATGACTGCGCACCTATTAAAAAAGTCAGCGTATCACCTATTTTAACATCTAAGCGCTCTAGCATCGACTCTTCAACAGACGCCTCAGCTACCGCGTTTTCACCAAACCATTCGCCTTCTATTACTTCGTTTTGAGCGGGTTCGTCTTTTAGCCATGTTAAATTAAGTTCACGGCCTATACCTGAGCGCGCGTCTTCATCTTTTTCTTCATTATCTTGCAGTGATACTTCGCGTGCTACTAGCTCACCATTTACTGCATTTACTCGCCCACGAATGGTTGGGTAAAATTCAGATACTTGAATATTCTTTTGCTCTAAGTAATCATTTATTGGCGCTAAGTCGTTTTGCGTAATATTAACCAAAAATGCATTAGGCGCGTCATCAGGTAATTGCGACTGCCAATCCGATATCATGTCATTTTTAAGCACCACTAAAAACAACAGTAATTTAATAGCCAATGAAAAACTAATTAACTGCACTGCATTTACGTTAGCGCGCTTTTGAATCGACGCAATAGCTAGCGACCAACTATTACCTGGTTTTAAACCCAGTTTACGCCCGCCACCAAATATAAGTTTAGATACAACAAACAACACGCCAATCAGTGCAAGAGTTGATGTAAATAAAATAAGTGTAATTTTTATGTTATTGCTAAATAACCACATTAATAAAAATACGGTTAATGCACTCATAGTTAAATGCACACGGCTTACCGCAAGTTTATCGCCTAAGTTACGACGCAATACGCGAAGTGGTGGAATATCAAATAAATCAAACAAAGGTTTAATAGAAAACATAACAGCACAAATTACACCGGTGCTAATAGCCACTAACCATGGCTTAAAACCACCCATAGGAAGCTCTGTCCCCATACTTTTTGATAAATAACTCGTTGCAACTTCTTGCAAGCCATAGCCAATTAATAGCCCAACACCAACCGCCATTGAGCACACTAAAAGTAAATGTAGCATGTATATTTTGCGGATCATTGAGCGGCTGCCGCCCAGCGTTTTCATCATTGCAACTGGGTCGTATTGGCGTTCACAATAACGCTTTGCCGATACAGCAATTGCCACTGCTGCTAAAATAATACCCAGTAAACCAGCAAGTAATAAAAAGCTTTCTGCACGGTTTAAGCTATTTGATATGGGTGACTGGCGATCTTTTACGCCATACCATTGTTGGTTATCTTGCATTTGTGGTTTTAACCACTCATAAAAGCGAGCTATGTCTGCTTCATCGCCTGCATATAATTGGCGGTAATAAACACGGCTACCAGGTTGCACAACTTCAGTTTTAGGCACATCAGCAATATTAATTAAAACACGACGACTGCTCGAAAATACATTAAATGGAGCATCAGGCTCTTCTACTATAACTTTTTCTACATTAAATAAAGCTGCGCCAAGTTCTACCTGTGAGCCTATATCTATGTTTAAGCTGTAAAATACTGATTCACTTAACCACACGTTACCTAGCGACGGTCCATTGCTAGCAATTTTAGTTTCGCCAACTAAAGTGTCTTTAACCTTAAGTTGCCCTTTTAGCGGGTAAGCGTTAGACGCAGCCTTTACAGAGCTAAACTGCATTTCATCATTGGCAAACAACATAGTGTCAAAGTACACCATTTGTGCCGTTTTTAGATTTTCAGTTTCTGCTTTAGCAATAAACGAAGTATCGAGCACATGGTCGCTTGCAAGTACACGGTCAGCTGCAATAAACGCACTGCTTTTTTGAGCAATACTTTGACCAATTCGCTCAGTCACCATAGACAACGTAAGCACTGTAAGCACAGCGAGTGCAATTGCTGCACTTATAACCGTGAGTTCACCACGTCGAAATTCTCGCGCAAATAATTTTAGCGCTAACTTAGCCCACATCAGCGGTGTCCTCCGTTACACTTTTAACTAATAATCCAGCTTCAATTTGAATGATATGCTCACATTTTTGCGCTAAACCTTCATCGTGAGTAACCAAAATAAGGGTTGTTCCATGCTGGCTATTTAAATCAAATAACAACGTTTCAATCATTTTGCCATTTTTGCTATCTAAATTAGCCGAAGGTTCATCGGCAAATAATATTTTAGGCGTACCAATAAATGCACGCGCTATAGCAACACGTTGTTGCTCACCTCCAGATAGTTGCGACGGGTAGTGATCAACTCGATGGCTCAAGCCCACCTTTTCAAGCAACGCAAGCGCTTGCTCTTTCGCATCACTTTCACCAGCAAGCTCTGCCGGTAGCATAACGTTTTCTAGTGCAGTTAAACTTTGCACCAACATAAACGACTGAAAAACAAATCCAATTTTTGCCGCTCTAAGGGCCGCACGTTCTTCTTCATCTAAATTATGAAGTGGCTCACCATCTAAAAATATTTCACCACCGCTAGCAGTATCAAGCCCTGCTAATAAACTAAGTAACGTAGATTTACCTGAACCAGACGTACCCACTATTGCAACAGATTCACCATGCTTGACATTAAAGCTGATGTCGCTGAGGATGGGCAACTCTCCTTCAAAGGTAGAGACAACTTTAGACAAACCATTTACTTGAATTATATTTAATTGAGAAAGCGCTGACATATGACTCATTCAATCCTACGTTTAGTATTCATTTTATTTTTAGTTATCAAACCACTAACAGCAGCAGCCGACAACACGATTTTAATACTCGGTGACAGTTTAAGTGCAGCCTACGGTCTTCAACAAGAAGAAGGCTGGGTAAAATTGTTACAAGATAAATACGACGCAGAACAAAGCGATATTGTACTTATCAACGCCAGTATTAGTGGCGAAACATCTGGTGGCGCCCTACGTCGTTTAGATGCATTGCTTGAGCAATACGAACCCACTCATGTACTTATTGAGCTAGGTGCCAACGACGGTTTACGTGGTTTTCCAGTTAAAAAAATGCAAACTAACTTAACCGCTCTCGTTAAAAAAAGCCAAGCAGCTAATGCGATGACCGCCTTAATGGAGATTTACATTCCACCTAATTACGGTCCGCGTTACAGTAAGATGTTTACAAGCAGTTTTACACAAATTAGTGAAGATACAAATGCTCACTTAATGAACTTTTTTATGCTCGATATTGCTGGTAAATCTGACTTAATGCAGAACGACAGTTTACACCCTAACAAAAAAGCTCAGCCATTAATACGAGATGAGATGTATGACTCGATCAAAAAGTGGTTAAATAACGACTAGTGAATTAATACAGCGCAAGAGCGCTCTTTTAGGGCTCTTGCGTAATAAATACTCAAACAAACAATCGTTTATTGATTTTTAAAAAAATACACGTAATATTGCAATCAAAGTCGGTATGTGGCGCAGCTTGGTAGCGCACTGTCATGGGGTGGCAGGGGTCGAGAGTTCGAATCTCTCCATACCGACCAATTTATAACACCCTCTCAAGTCTCTAATTATCTATGTTCATCTAAATCTATTTATTAAATCTCTTCTTGTATTATTTATACTTTGCTTCTCAATCATTCCAACATTATTTACGCTCTTAGCTTAAAGTTTTACACATTTAAGGAACCATTTTTATTAAAATGTTTCTTAGCTTAGCTGTAATATAAATTGATGAGCTAATTATCGTTTCTGTGAATTAGTGAATAAAATCATATGCAATTGATATAACGTGATTTATATCAACCACTAAGTTTAAAAACAGATAATTAAGCGTATGATTTTTGCTCAGATATTAATAATAGGTTTGTGTTACCAGTGTACGATACAACTCCACAAAACTAAGTTGAATTTAAGACTACGCATTAAGTAACTTAGAATAACGATGATTTCAGTCATTCTGTAAAGGAAATAAAATGAAAATAGGGATAGATCTCGGCACAACTCATAGTGTGGTCGGCATTTGGCAAAATAACGCCGTTAAATTAATTCCAGATATGGAGGGGAACATTCTTGTCCCTTCAATTGTTGGCTTGTCAGAAGATAACCATATTCTTGTAGGACAAGCCGCTCGGGATCGATTAGCAACCCACCCAAATCATACTATTTGTGAATTTAAACGTTTTATGGGCACTGACAAAACCTTCTCATTAGGCGAGCAAGATTATAGCGCAACTGAACTCTCTGCCATTTTATTAAAAAGTCTCAAAGAACAAGCTGAACATTATTTACAAGAACCTATTACTGAAGCCGTTATTTCGGTACCTGCTTATTTTAATAATAAACAGCGCCAAGCAACGCAACAAGCGGCTTTACTTGCAGGCCTTAAAGTTGAGCGATTACTTAATGAACCCACAGCCGCTGCACTCGCTTATGGGCTTGATAATAAAGACTGTGAACAAACTTACTTAGTACTAGACCTTGGTGGCGGTACATTTGACGTGTCGGTTATTGAGGTGTTTAACGACATATTTGAAATTCACGCCTCAGCAGGTGATAACTATTTAGGCGGTAACGACTTTACTAACGTAATTGAAGAGGACCTTTACAAGAAGAACGATTTATACAAAGGTTTTTTCTCAGATAGTGAAAACCGTAATATTTGGTCTTTGTGTGAGCGCTTAAAGTGCCAATTAACTAACGAGCCAGTAGCGAGTTTTAATTTTGAATATAAAGAAAAAACATACCCATATACTCTTACGCTGGAAGATTATCGTACATTATGCAGCGAGTTAATTGAACGTATTAAGTTTCCTATTAACCGTGCAATGTCGGATGCTGATTTAAAACTTGATGAGATTGATGGGCTAATTTTTGTTGGTGGCGCTACACGTATGCCTATTTTTCAGCAGCAAATTAGTCGTGTATTTTCGCGTATTCCGCAAACCCAATATAACCCTGATCATGCCATTGCGACTGGCGCTGCAATTCAAGCAGGAATGAGCGCACGTGATAAAGAATTGAAAGATGTAATAATGACCGATGTGTGCCCTTATACACTTGGTGTAGAAGTAAATAATAAACATAATCAATCAGAATTTTTACCTATTATAGAACGGAACGCCACTATTCCTGTTAGCGAAACCCGCTCTGTTTACTCCAATCATCCACAGCAAGAAAAAGTACTTATTAAAATTTACCAAGGTGAAAACTACCTTCCCAAAGATAATGTTTTTTTAGGTGATTTAGAAATTGAGCTTGAACCGCTAAATACAGTACAAGAGCTTTACCTAACCTATACCTACGATCTTAATGGTGTGCTAGAAGTTGAAGTGACTAATGTTAAAAGTGGCAAAAAATACCGCACTTATGTAGGAGAAAAAGAAGAAAGCGTGAGCGAAAATGAGCTGCGTGAACGTTTTGCACGTCTTAACGCACTTAAAGTTTTACCTAAAGACAAACTTGTAAACACTGCATTTAAAGCAAAATTAGAGCGTTTATTCCAAGAAAACCTAGGGGATAAAAGGCGTGAAATTGGTGAGGCTATTGGTCAATTTATGGATGTATTAGAAACTCACGATAATCATAAAATTGAACGTATGATCGAGAATATAAAGCATTATTTAAGTTTTTAATATTAACTGATAAATAATTTAATTAATAAATATCACAAGCATTAAATAAAGAGTGAAGTAATGAACCATTGGAAAATACTAGGCATTGAAGCCACTACAGATAAACGGCTAATTAAACTCGCTTATACAGAGCTTCTAAAAAAAACATCGCCAGCTGAGTTTCCCGAAGAGTTTAAAAATTTACGAAAAGCGTACGAGTTAGCAAATAAAGAAGCTAAACGACCTGCTCAAAATGAAAACAAAGCACCCAATCAAGTATTTGAAGATGAGCATGAAAAAAAAGGGGTTGTTGACGAGTCATTTTTTGATGAAGAAGAGCCCTCGCCTGCACTTACACAAGTTGAAGTAGTTAAGCCACAACCTATCGAGTTAAATTCTGTTAGTTCTATTTCACAGCTACAAATAGCGCTCAATGAATTATATTGTAATGTGTCATCTCGCAGCGATGTTGAACAATGGAAGTTATTATTTTCAGCCCCATTATTTTGGGATGTCGATCAAAGTCAGCAAGTCTCATTCACTTTAATTGATTTCTTTTCAGAGCATTACTTTTTATCAGCCATGGTATTTAGGTTTTTAGATGAGAGTATGAAAATCTCTAGTGAACTCGTCACTAGTAAAAACAATCATTATCGCGAACTTGCCATTGCACTGCATCATTACATAGTCAGCTTGCCACAACGAATAGGCTCGATTGAAGATCTAAACAATACTGTTACCTTTGAAAAGTTACATCAGCACTTAAGGCTGCGTAATCATATTGAAGAGCTGTTTATGTTTAGCGCTTTAACAGCAGAGCAACTTATTACGTTAATGCAAAATGTAGATGCTGAATTTAAAAACGATTTATCGCTTTACCTTTGTGTTGGTAACTATTTATGGACCTTGAGCGCATATGAGGAAATACAGCATTTACTGGCTCCATTACAGCTAAAAGCAGATGACTCTAATTTGCGTGAGCTGCAAGCGAATGTCGCATTTAAACTGCAACAGTACGATGTTGCACTGGCGATTTATGTAGAACAAGAAGAAGTTAACAAAGACTTTGTTAGTAAAATGATGTTTAAGAATATCGGGCTTTGCTATTTTTACCTTAAATATTATGAAAAAGCGTATATGTATTTAAATGCCTATAATTCGCTGCCTGAGGAAATGGAACTTTACAGCGCCTTAATTACGGCTCGTCGATGCTACATCCAGTCATTAAAATTAAACGAAGAAGACAATGCTATAAAAATAGCAACTTTAATGTTTGAAAATGGACGCTATCAAGATGCTTTACTCATTACGCAAACCTATAGTCAACTATTTGATAAAGAATGTAATTATTTACAGGCTTTATGCCTTGGCAAGCTTAATAGCTTAGATGACGCATTCTCAGTATTTATGAAATTTGTTGAGCTTTATCAACAAGCGCAACAACGCCTTTGGCCATTGTTAGTTGATTTACTTTTATATTGCCCAAAACTCATTACTTATGAGTTTATGGTAGATACAATCTTAAAGAATATTCCTGACTCAACTGGTGATTTTGACAAAATACCCTACTACCCAGGCTCAATTCATCAAGTAGCGTATTGTGAGTATGAACTAAAACTTTTAGAAATTAAATTTAATTCCTATGAACCTCAAGCAAACACACCAAGCTCATACATTGATAATTGTGATTTTTCTTATACCCAATTTTATGCATGGGCATTAGTACATTTACTGCTAAGTCAGTTAGCTAATTTTGATGATCCAAAAGCACTTAAAGGTATATACAACAACGCGCTATTTGGAATTAAACAAGCAATGCACAAAGTAGCTTATCGACCTAAATGGGCTATAGAGTTTATAGATATTGCTTTTGATGAAAAAGATTATGAAACCTGTATTGTACTTTCTAACTATGTTATTAACGCGTTTTCTAATATTTCAAAAGCATATTATTACAAGGGTAAGTCATTAGCCGCTTTAGGACAGCACAATGAAGCAATTGATTTATTAGCTCAGGCGGCAACTAAATATGGGAACCATTTATTTGCTGTTTACTCACTTGAGTCAGCAATCCAAAGCTGTGAAAGGTTAGTCGAAGATGGTCAATCAGTGCATGCTCAATACAGCAATTTATGCCAGCAGTTGAAAGCAACAAAGGAGATTGTTGATGAACAGTAAGAATGAAATATCACCAATAACGTTAAGTACTGAGCAAAAGTTATGGTTACTTAGCCTTTCTGGGCACCTTTCAATGCAAAATGGTTACTCTTTAGATTGTTTGGTAAATAAAAATAAAAAATATACTCAAGATGCAATAATACGCGGCAATCAAATGGTACTTAAAAACGGTTATGGTATTAATTCTAAAGAAGACTTAATTAATACCTTTGATATTTTTTGTAACACAAGCAAAAGCCAAAATTTTATGGCTTGCATGGCTGAGCATGTTAGATATGACTTACTGGCTAAACGGTATCATATAGGTAGAGATCCAAATGAAAATAGAGGCACAGCGCTCGGCATTATGCTTGGTTGGGCAGAAAAACACAGAACTTACCTTGCACGTTGTGGCATTAGGGCATTTGATATAGGCCGGTATGCCTTTTTATGCCGCTGTGGAGTTACCGTTGGTTTGCTCACTGAAGATGAAGCTTGGTATTACCTTGCTCGTATAGGTAAAATTGCTCAACCCTTATTTACAAATTGGCAAGAATTTGCAACGAGTTATATTGTAGGTAGGTGTGTATGGTTAGAAATAGAAACGAAAGATTATGACTTTGATCGAGATTTAAATTTTAGATATGACGTAGCTGAAAAAGTAAAAGACGCGTCACAAGATTTAAAAATGATTTTATCGGACGATAGTCACCCATGGTGCCAATTAGATTGGAAGATGCACTTTTAATTTCAATCAAAATTATAGTATTTTGATTTTATGGATACTTACTGAATAACGCCTTTTTGCAGTGGCGTTATTCAGTAAAATTAATATTAGTGCTTGCGCCCTACACCATTTCGTACCATGTCTTGCCCTGTTTGGAATACGTCTTCTGTAATCATGCGTGCTAAAAGTAGCTGTTGATTATCGTCAAACACAGCAACAAAACGGCTGCCATCTTTGTTATTAGTAGCCATGCCAACACCGGCAACACCTTTAAGTCCAAAACCACCGTTTTCGACATCTATTAAAAAGCTTTCTAGTTCAGCCAAAGTATCAATTACGTCACTTTCATTATTCATTTTAAACTCTTTTATTAATGCCCCACACTGACTGAAGCTTTTAAATCATTATGGTAACTATTTTATAGAGTGCGGCTAAAAATTTAAACCCTTTGTTTAGTACAGGTTTTAATATTTTGGGTGTAAATAGTGGGATTGCTATAATTTATGCAGTTTTATTTATATTGAGTAAAGTAAAATCGCTTTAGTAATTATTCTAATCAAAATAGTTAATCCCATTTCCTAATACAAACCTCAGCGTTAAAAAGGCAATAAGCGCTGTTACACTTATTGCCTTTAATTAAATTTAACTATTTTTTTGTTCTATATTCATTCTTTAATTCAGCGTTGAGTTTAAGAATGAACAGTCGTTATCTCCGATTTTTTGTAAAACGTCCTTTATTGTCGCTTTAACTTTTTCATACTTTGATGACTCAACAAAACCAATCGAAAATGTTTGTGGCGTACTAAGGTATTTATTTTTATTACTCCGCCCAAAACCAAATACGGTCATGTCTGGCCTGCTTACATAATTATCTGGATGGTTATCATCTTCATGGTGTAAAAGGTAAAGCATACGTGGGCTTTGTTCATCACCAAAGGCTATCCATTCTGGTGATGGTAAATCACTTAAAAATGGCTCATTAATTAAGTTTTTATTGTTATTGAGTGCTGAATACCAAAAGTCGGTATCGTCCATTTTACCAAAGGGCACACCTTCATATTGAACCCAATATTTATAACCTGCACTTACTTTACTCATAGTAAAGTCTAAGCGCTCTGGGTAAAAGTCCCATTGCCCTTCCCACTTTTTATTTGCTGAGGTGAAAGTAATACGAACATGTTGCGCAGTATTAATATCAATTACTGACGTTGATAAATCTGTACCTGCATTTAGAGCATGAAAATAATTTCCATCCTGTTTATGAATTGCATTTGGAAATCCACGATACTCCCCTTTATGCCCAGACCCTTTTGCATTATGAAAACCAATCCAATCAATTCCATCACTATCTAACAAACTTGATAAACCACCGCCTTGTTTTTCTAGGTAATAAGTCGCGTTAGCTGTTTTAATAATATAGCTGGGTACATCACCGGCTGAGCTATCAATACCATGAGTAAGTAAAACCGTTTGTTTTTGTAAAACCTGTTGATTTTCAGTAGTGCAGCCATAAACAAAAAACATTAAACCTGATAATAAAACCAACCATTTTATTTTTATTAATATTGCTAATCTCATATACATCCCTTCAAAACTTATATTGCCAGTGTTTTCAGTGTTATTATTTTTATAAAAGCGCCACATTAGTAATGAATATATGTAGCGCCAATAAAGTTAATAATTACATTAAAGTTGTGCTGTAATTTGTGTTGGCTTTGCGCTTTTTTTCAATAAAAACCCCGTGCTTAAAATAATTAATGCACAACAAACAAAAATTAAGCGCCCCCATAACGGATTAGGTATTAAAGCCATAAAAATAATACCGCACCCCATGTATATCACCATAGATCCCAGTTTATTACGTTGTTGGCGGTCATAATCATCTTGCTCGTTATCAGCAATTACTGGCGTTTCTAAATCTTTAAAGAAGTCATCTGTTTGCTCTTTGTATTTATCGTTTTCTTCTTTATAAAACAATGAAGTTAAACAGAAGAAACCGGCTGTTATTACTAAGTGAGCGCCTATGGTCAATATTAAATTCATGTCTGTTGCTTCTCTTGATGTAAATTCGTCTATACCAATAAAGCGCGAAAAAACATCAGGTGTTAAAACGCTCATTACCAACCAAGATACAAACAAGCCAATTAATACAGTTACCCACGGAGCCCAAGACGGTGTTTTCTTAATGAATAAACCAAATATTAATGGGATAAGAATAGGCACTTGAATCATTACTGAAAAAGACATCATTAAATCAAACAAACTAAGCTCTTTTAATGACTTGAAAAACAATGCCATTACAATAACTAGTAAGCCGCTGATAAAACTTAATATTTTACCCATTTTAAGTAAATGTGCGTCATCAACTATTCTATTGCGTTTGGCTAAAAATGGTTGATAAATACTACGGATAAAAATACCTGAATTTTTATTAAGTGCTGAATCCATTGACGACATAGAGGCCGCAAATAAAGCAGCAAGTAATAAGCCAACGGTACCAATAGGCATCGCGTTTCTTGCAAAAACCAAGTACACAGCATCCGATGCTTTATTACCAAGTTCTGCATAAGCTAATGCCGCATCGGGGTATAAAATGGCTGACGCCCAAGGAGGAATAAACCAAATAATGCTACCAACACCCATTAATACCATGGCAAGTAGTGATGCTTTTCGTGCATTATCAGAATCTTTAGCGTTTAAAAAACGAAATGAATCATTTAAATTCATAATGGTTATGAGTTGCTTAGCAAGAAAAAATACAAAGGTGCCGACTAATAGCAAACCATAGTTCATATCTGGTCCCATAATAAAATCAGACGGGAACTTAGTAACCAACTCAACAGGTCCACCTACCATTACAAGCGCGACAATTGCACACGCAATAGATACCACTGCAACCACTAATGTTTGTACAAAGTCGGAAGCAACGACCCCCCAAGCACCCGACAATACTGAAATAAACAATACAGCTAGGCCAGTAACAATAATCGTAACGTTAATATCTGCTTCAAACACGGCGCTTGTAAATACACCTAAAGCATTTAACCAAATACCCGCGTTTAAAAAGCTAAATACAATTAAGGCGCATGAAAAAAACAATTCATTTTGACTGCCAAAACGGCGCTTAATTCCCTCTGTTGGTGTATCTACACGCATTTGACGAAAGCGGTAAGAAAAATATGCCCAACCGCAAAAGTAGGCAAAGGTATTTGCAAAAAACACAAGGCTTACAGCAAAGCCATCGGTAAAGGCTTTACCTGCTGCACCTGTAAAAGTCCATGCAGAAAATTGTGACATGAAGGCAGTTGAACCCACCATCCACCACAACATTCTACCGCCACCACGAAAGTAGTCACTCGTTGATTTAGCTGCCATTTTTTTGAAGGTAAAACCAATACCTACAACTAAAAGGAAATAACCAACTATTACCGCGTAATCATAGATCATGTTATTACCCTTTGATTAAAGTTTACTTACATCTACCCAGTAATCATTTTTACGAATTAAATCGATGAGTTGCTGATATTGGCTGCCTTCTTTGAAAGTTTGATAAGGCGCTACGTCTTCACCTTTAATATCATTAACTAGCTCGCGAATAAGGTAACGCCAGTTACGCTCTGTATCGCCTTCAACATCAGGTACATCTGCAGCAATATCGGCAGGTAATGCTTGCTCTAGCCATTCTTTATGGTCACCACCATTGTTTTCACCATATAAATAAAGCGGACCCGCACCGTAATGACCTTTAATATAAATAGCGCCTTTACTACCATAAAAAACGATATGATCTTCGTTAAAACGAGGGTGTAAACCACCATGTTTAAACATCACAGAAACCGGTTTTTTAGCAAATTCGCTTTCTAATTGAGCTAGCACGTTATATGACCATTCAACGTTAGATTCGCCCCATTTTAATGATGGATCATTAATATCTTGCGGAATAAAGTCGCGGCGAGTTTTAAAGTTATGAACGCCTTCAACAATCGGTGCTTTGCCTAGGTCGTCACGTACTTCCCCCATAATTGATAATATTTTTTCACCGACAACAGAGGTAACAATCGACATCATATGAGTAAAGTTATTATTTAAACGCCCCCCACCATCTTCTCGACGATGCGACCAACCAAATGGAATATCGCGCTCTAAATTAAAGTGGGATATACATTCAACTTCTAATGGCTCACCAATTGCGCCAGCGGCAACTAAACGTTTAGCATGAAGTATTTCTGGCATGTATCTAAAGCTTGAAGCGAAGGCTGTTTTCACCCCTTTTTCTACCGCTAATGTGTATAATTCTTTTGACGTACTGCCATCTGCAGTCAGTGGTTTATCTGAAAAAACATGACATCCAAAAGCAATCGCTTGTTTTATCGGATCAACATGCGCGCCACCTGGTGTAGCAATAGATACAACATCAGGTTTGCAGTCCTCCAGTGCCTTTTGCCAATCAGTTCCTGAGTAAGAAATTGCCATATCTTTGGCAACTTGTTGCACAACACTTTGTGTTCTTCCTACTATTCCTACTATTTCTGCACCAGCATATCTAAAAGCTTCAGCGTGACCTTGACCTGCGAATCCTGTTCCATGTATTAATACTTTTACTTTGTTACTCATGTCTTAATCCTAATTCTTTTAAATTATTTATTGTTACAACCATTATTTTTATGCGCTACCAGTTCCAAAGAGTACCGTCTTCTAAACGGCTAATAGGCAAATACGAACGTTTGTATGGGTACTGTGCTGCGGCTTCTTCATCAAATTCAACACCTAAGCCGGGTGCTTCGCTCATCATGCCCATGCCATTTTCAATAGTGAAGTTGTGCTTAAATATGCGATTTAACGCTTCGTTACCAAAGCCAACAAATTCTTGAATACCAAAATTAGGCGCCCAAATATTTAAATGCATGTGCGCGGCAAAACACACAGGTGACAAATCAGGCGCGCCATGTGGTGCAGTTTTAACATTGTAAACACTGGCAAAATCGGTGATTCTTTTAAGTGCAGTGATGCCACCAGCATGAGTTGCAGCGACACGAATATAGTCAATTAACTGATTTTGAATAAGATCTTTGCAATCCCAAATAGTATTGTAGGTTTCACCAATAGCTAAAGGAGTGGTAGTGTGATGGCGAATAATTTTGTAGCTGTCTTGGTTTTCTGCAATAGCTGCATCTTCAAGAAATAATAAGTTGTATGGCTCTAATAATTTACCTAGCTTTGCAGCTTCAATGGGAGTTAAACGACTATGAACATCATGCGTAAAATGTACTTCGTAACCAAAGCGTTCACGCGCTTTTTTGAATAGCTCAACAATTGAGTTAAAGTATTTAGCGGTTGACCACTCTTCTTCTGGGGGTAACGGACGGCTACCTTGTAATTCAAAGTAATCTTTTTTATCACCTAGTACACCATAAGTTACTTTTAAGCCTGGGATGGCTGACTGTAAACGAATCGCTTTAAAACCACTTTCAATATGCTCTTGTGCTTTATCTAATGTATCGTCAATATTTTCACCGTTAGCGTGTGCGTAAAACGTAACTCCTTTGCGGCTTTTACCACCTAATAATTGATACACAGGTAAATTAGCAACTTTGCCTTTAATGTCCCAAAGCGCCATGTCTATTGCAGCAATAGCTGCCATTGTAATTGGGCCTTTTCGCCAATAAACACCTTTATAAAAGTATTGCCAAATATCTTCAATTTCTTGCGGATCACGACCAATCAAACAAGGAGCAACGTGTTCTTCTAAATAAGCAACTACGGCCATTTCTCGACCATTTACTGTTGCATCACCCAAACCATAAGTACCTTCGTCGGTGATTACCTTAACCGTTACGAAGTTTCTTCCGGGGCTACACACAAATACTTTTATTTCTTTAATTTTCATTGGTTTTCCTTGTATAGGTTACCAATCTTAAGGGTAACTAAATCGGTTTACTAAGCAATTATCTTACTGTTGTAAAATGACTTGGTCAACTAAATTTCTACAACCGAGCAAACCACAAACTAGATCTGTAACAACTCTCCCCGATAAAAATATAAATACTGATTGGCATAAAAACATAACAAAATAATTTCAAAACCTTGTAGCGTTTCGGATCTTCTTTAAGGCTTTTATATGACAAAGGTCTAATCGTTAGAATGTTGACATTTGGTTAATACATGTTAAATTCCCTCAAGTAAATCGGTTTAGTAAAACGATTTGTTTGTGGTTTTACGCTTATAAACGATTTATTTAAATAAACACTAAATACAACATCACGTAGTAAAAGAGGAATTTATGAAAAATAAATTAAATAAAATAAGCTCTGTACTGCAAAACCGCAGATCACACACAATGCTTTATAGTGCGGCTTTGGCCACATTATTAGCGACCCCATCTGCTTCAGCACAAGAAGCTCAATCAACACAAAATGCCCCTGAATTAGAAGTAATAGAAGTTAGTGGGATCCGGGGGTCACTCTCCAGCGCCCTTTTAGAAAAACGCGATTCTAATAATCTTGTTGAAGTAATTAAAGCCGTTGATATTGGTAAGTTACCAGATCAAAACTTAGCTGAAGTGCTTGAAAATGTAACAGGAATACAAATCACCCGAACAGCAGGAGTAGGAACCGGTGTACAAATTCGCGGCACCAACGCTAATAGAACAGAAATAAATGGCGTTTCGACTGTAGGCTCAGGTACTGGTCGAAGTGGTATAAACTTTGAAGATGTTTCTGCAGGTATCATTGCCGAAGTTGAAGTGACTAAAGCTTCCGAGGCAAAAACGATTGAAGGCTCTGTAGGTGGAACAATTAATTTAAAAACTATCCGCCCTCTTCAATTAAGTGACACATTAGCAACTTTAAGAGTACAAGGTGAAAATAGTAGCCTGTCAGATGATAGTGGTTTAAAACCTAGAATATCAGGTACTTTTGGAGATAATTGGTACACTGACTTAGGTACTTTTGGTGTTGTTATCAGTGCCAACTATGCAGAGCAAGAAGCAACAGCATTTCGCCCCAGATCTGATCGAGACAACTCAGTAGCATCAAATAGCGGTGCTAATAGCGCTCAAGAATTCGATTTTTTGCCTATACAATTTTTTGTTCAAGATTATGATAATTACGAATCTGAAACTATCAATATAGCCTCTTCTATAGAGTGGGCACCAAATGACAATACCAAATTATATTTTGATGCTGTTATTAACGATCAAGAACGCAGAGAAGAAAGCTCAAGAGTACAAGCCTCTGGTGTGAGCGATCTGATTAGCGAGTCAATTCCTACTGAATTTGAAAATGTTAATTTTGGCGTAATAGACGGCCAAAATCTAGGTTCTATTCAAGCTGCTGTTAAAGGGGTAATTCCGGTTGAAGATGGCGGTGCCGATCCAAATCTTCGTTTTTCTGGTGATACAAACTCACGTTTAACCAGAAGCGAAATATTTAGAATTGGTGGCGAGTGGCAAGGCGATAACCTTAAAATAAATATAGAAGCCTCGTCGTCAAAATCAGATACAACTACGCCTAGCTTTAACTCGACTCTTAATTTTATTAATCCAAATGTTGCATCTAATGCATCGAATGAGAATGGCACACCTTTTCAATATGATCTGACAGGCGGTTCGCTCGCATTTGGCATAGCATCAGGTGAAGCAAATGCACCAACAAGCGCTCAATTACTTGACCCAAGCAATACTGTATTACGTGATGTGGAAATAGGTAAAAGCACGGCTAAAAATCGTGAAGATGCATTTCGTACAGATTTTAGCTATTACTTCGACTCAATTATAACCTCAGTCGATTTTGGTTACCGTTATAGTAAAACATCAAGCGTGCAAGATACTGTTATTAGCAGTATTGGTTTAAGAAACATGTCTGACAGCCCATCTGGGGATCTATTTTCGGAGCTTTTAATTGCGGGTCCCACTAACTTTAACGACGCTGATGGAAGAGAATTATTTGTCCGCGATTACCTACAACTTAATCCAGAAATTGTTGCTAATGATCAAGATAATGCTTTAGCTATATTACAAAGCGCTATCGATACCATTGGTGGCTCTATTGCGCTCAATGCACCAACATCAAGCTCTGACGGATTTTTTGATATTGAAGAAAAAACAAATGCGCTTTATGTGCAAGCTAATTTTGAATACCATATGTTTCGAGGCAATTTTGGTGCACGTTACCTCAAAACTGACGTTAAATCTGTCGGTAATTCAACCACTACAGATGCCAATGGCAATAACTTAGTTTCACAAATAACCACAACTGGTGACTATGACTTCCTATTACCAAGAGTAAACCTAAGCGTAGATTTAACTGACGATATAGTTATACGTTCGGGCTGGGGTAAAGATATTCGACGTCCTGATTTTGACGATCTATCGACCTCATTCACATTTGATACCAGCCCAAACCCAGCTGTGGCTATCGGTAATCCAAATTTAGTACCTGAGGAAGTTACTTCATTTGATCTTTCTGCAGAATGGTATTTTGCCCAAGCGAGTGTATTAAGTGTCGGTATATTCCATAAAAAGCGTAGTAACCTTCATGTTAGCCAACAAGAAGACCCTAGTGAAGACTCTACTACTGGGTATCGTGATTTAACAGATCCATGTGAAGCGGGTGGTATTTTTAACCCTATTGCAGATATAAATGTATTTGGACCTGATATTGGCGTAGGTGTATGTGTTCCCTTTGCGACCACTATAAACGATACAGGTGAAACCACGCAAAAAGGTATAGAAATAGCCGTTCAATATGACCTTGCAGGGTTTGAGGACGATTTAGGCTGGGCTTCTGGGTTTGGTATTATTGCTAACTATACTAAGCAAGAGTTCTCAGGTGGTGAAGCATTTGATACAGCAACTAGTCGTGCAAATGATATTTTTGCTTTAACCACAGGTATTGAAGGTATAAACGTTACCCGTGTGCAAGGGCTTACTGATTTATCTGAAAATGCTTACAACTTCACTCTTTACTACGAAAAATATGGTCTTTCAGCGAGAGCTCGCTACACATGGCGCGAAGCATATCGGTCAGAAGACTTTGGTAGCACAACAAGCTTCCCGTGGGGGTTTCCTGTTGTACAAGAGGACCGAGGACAACTTAATGCCAGCATTAGTTACGATATTAACGAGCAATTTAATGTGGGTATTGAAGCTGTAAATCTTACTGAATCAGATATAACACAATCATGCGTTAATGAAGGCGGATTACTTTGTTATCAAGGTTTAACAGAGCGTCGTATTACTTTAGGAGCCAGTTACCGGTTTTAATACAACACTGTAAAACTTTAAGCTCTGTGGTATTAGCAATACATACCACAGAGTTTTATAACGATAAAATCCGTACCTCACTAAACGTAAATCCCCTTTAAAACACCTCCAACATTACTATTATCAACTCTCTGTTTATGTTGTTTGTAAGCGGCTCATATAGGCTTTTTTGTAGCGGTAAAACGGAATTATTTTGAGGAGTTCTTCGATGGGGATCATTGCAAAAGCCCAAAAAATAGAGACTTTAAAGTACAAAACTAATAATGCGCAAATTGGCAGCGATATGCTCCATTGCGTTATAAAATGAATTTTAAGAACTAAATTACTATTGCCCAATGCTCGAAGGATATTACCCGCAACGGTATTATACGCTCGAATAACAGGCAAAATAATATACAGAGGCATAATGACCATTAATGCTATTTTCGTTTCAGGGTCAATATCTGGATAAACGAATTCAATGCACTGACTAAGCACAAAAAACAACCCTGCAATAATCACCGACAACGCCATTCCTACTTGTGTACAACGAGTAATAAATAACGTCAGATTATCGGTTTTGTTTTGTCCCAAAGCCTGGCTTATACTAATTGCCGATGCTTGAGCCCAAGCATTAGGAAATTGCGTGCCAGCACGCACCCAAGGAAAAATCAGAGTAATAGCAACAAATGAGAAAAGATCGAGCTGAGCAAACAACAACTGATAAACCGTTGCCCCAACTGAGAGAACAAAAAAATTGGCTGCAATAGGATATATTTCACGGTATTGCCCTTTAATTTCTGTCCAAAAATATTTGTGCTTAGGGTATGTTAAATCAATTTTTTCATCCGTTTTTAAAGCAAAATAAAAAAATATCGCTCTTAATAAAACCGCAATCAAACTACCCCAAGCAGCACCCTCAACACCAAGCCCTTCATGTGCTGCAAACCCATTTATTAAAAAATAGCTGAGGACTGCATTAACCGGTAACTCAATCATAAAACCTTTTAGCGGCACCTTTGAATCGCCTTTACCATTACAAAAAGCGGTACAAACTTGAGTATATGCAGTTACCACTACAATATATTTGGTAATTGATATGTACTTATCTGCCAGCTGCGCTAAATCACTGTCGTCAGTGATTGCAGCCACCAGCTCAGTGCTCCAAAAGGTTAAAATAAAGAAAAAGATTAATGAAGTAGAAACATTGATTAATAAACCAGACCAATAAGCAATTGCTAAATCGACCTTATTTTTAGATCCAAAAGCCCTGCCTACGAGTAATTGAATACCATTACCAATGGCAATCTCAAGCCCCAGTACAAATGCCACTATAGTCGTTGCAATACCCATAGCTGCAACGGGCAGCTCTCCTAGTGGCGCAACTAGCAATGTGTCAATCATCAACATCGACTGAACTAACAATGCATTAAAAGCGAGTGGCCACGCTAATGCAAAGTTACGCCAAATATACGCACTGGGATTCATTGAGAAATTACCTTTATCAAAATAACTTCCAAAAAAGCTAAATAATTATGAGAAAGAGGATAAGTTGTTAGTAGATTTACTGATTAATACATTGCCTATAATCTATATTACCCCCTTGTTACTCCGTTATTATACTCGCCGTGAACGACTAACAAAGGGGTTTAAAGCCGACCAGCCAGATCAACTAAAATAATAACGATTATTTTTACTGAATTGCTTTTATGATAACCGATAGAAATACATGTACCTGCCCTATTCAAAAAGGCAGGCATAAAACAAATACTTGTTAACCTGAACTCTGGTTAAGAGATTTACCAACGTATTGAATTATAATTGATATTTAAATTTATTATCCAGAGTTCAGGTTTGTTAGACTTAATCGATAGTTTGTAATTTGCTATCGACCCATCCATCCGCCATCAACCAATAAAGTAGTGCCATTTACATAACTTGCAGCCTCTGACGCTAAAAATACAGCGGGTCCTTTAAAGTCTTCAGGGTTACCCCAACGACCTTGTGGAATACGTGCCAAAATAGATGCTGAGCGTTCAGGGTCTTCTCGAAGTGCCTGAGTATTGTCAGTATTAATATACCCAGGTGCAATAGCATTTACATTCACACCTTGCCCCGCCCACTCATTAGATAAAGCCATAACTAACTGCCCTATCGCACCTTTACTCGCAGCATACCCAGGGACAGTAACGCCCCCTTGAAAAGTTAATAATGATGCAGTGAAAATAATTTTACCTGCGCCACGTTCAACCATTTCCTTACCAATTTCGCGACTAAGGATAAACTGAGAATTTAAATTAACATCAATTACTTTATCCCATATTTCATCGCTGTGCTCTGTTGCTGGTGCGCGTAAAATAGTGCCTGCATTGTTTATTAAAATATCAATTTTAGGAAAGTCAGCTTTAACCTCTTTAATAAACGAGTAAAGTGCATCGCGTTCAGAAAAATCGCATTGATAGCCTTTGAAATTGCGCCCTAGTGCGGTTACTTCTTTTTCAACGTCGGAATCTTGTAACTCCAAGCTGGCCGAAACCCCAATAATATCGGCTCCGGCCTCTGCAAGCCCCAATGCAATTGCTTTACCAATCCCGCGCTTGCAACCTGTAACGAGAGCCGTTTTGCCTACTAGACTAAATTTTTCTAACATTATTACTTTCTCCTAATCGTTATTTATAGCGATTAACTATCCATAAATCTAAAGTACTGCCTTTGCTATAAATATTTAACAAACACCATCGTAATATGTTGTTTTAACAACATTACCTGCCTTGTCTTTTAATATAGACACCCATTTAGATTTTGATTGAATATCCTTGTAAGCTATTTTATTTTCATTAGAGAAAATAAACGTTTCAATATGATCGTTCGAAGTCACTTCAACACCAATAAAACTATCGCCTTTAATAGGCTTAGCTAAAATCTCGCTGCTCGAATCGCTTTGAATTGCATCTTTAGGCTGAAGCACATTGAGGAAATAACTATTTTTATTTTTTTCAGGATTCTCAATTAATAATGTTTTTAAACTAATTCGACGAATATCATCTGGTCGTTGCGGCGTCATTATTTCTTCAACTAGGGTTTCGTCAACGTTAGTTAAGCGGATTTGTGGAAATACAGTAAATACGTTAAGTGCACCAGCCCCATTTATAATTTCAAACTGGTCTTGGCTTACTTGATTTGCATACCTTTCTGAGTGCATTCGCCATGTATATATGTGTTCTAGCTCACTTTCTAGCTCATCTAAAAAGATAAAATAACCACATTCACTATTAATAATATGTCGGGCATTACGTGTTAGTTTCATCTCTGGGTAATACATTTTACTCGATTCGCCAACAACATAGGTATAGCCATTATCATTAGAAAACGCTTCTATTTTTGCTATCGCCTCCTCAGGTACGTCTCTCCATACGTTATGAATACCTTTGCAATTTAAATCAAATAACTGTGGGTCACTTAAATCACCTTCCTCCCATATTTTTTCTCCAACGCAACCTGTCCCGTCAACCGTAATTAAATTATGTACCTCAGCTTTAGATGTTCGATTGTAGCCCTCATCAATAGCTAAAGACGCTCCATTATGAATTAATATAAAATGATTAAAATCAACATGATAATGAGTTAAGCTGCGTGTTTTCCAATCATTTTCTTTATCTAATTTCCAGCTTAGCTCCCATTGTTTATGTCCCCCTGCTGGGCTTGATTTAAAAGAAAGATGCGTTGCATCAGTATCCCAACTAGAGCGCATAACAACGAGACCAAGATCAGGAAAGTACTTAGTTAAAGGCAGGCTTTGAGGTGACTTTTGCTCTATTTTTGGATTAAACCAAATTAGCTCCAAAAAGGCTTCAGGTAAAATACCAGGGAAAATTTTGCTCTGATAAGCTTCTCTGAACAAGAACTTGGTTCGTACCATTTCACCTAGCCATTGCGCCTGCTCATTATTATATTCTGATGCTATTTTGTAATAGGCTGAAATAGAGTGAGAGCTTCTTCTATCATGCACATCTGCAAAGTTAATGTTTTCTTCCCAATTAGGTGCTGATTGATAAATACGATAATCAAATGAGTTTTTTAAAAAGCCTGCTTCAAAGTAATTTGGTCCACCATCTTCACGAATATAATCAGCAGCAGAAAGGAAAAAGTTAATTGCGTACCTCCAATAGCCGGTGCCTTCGTAGTTAGATCCATCCTCTGGCAGGTATTCAAATACTTTTTCGAAGTTATCTTTTATTTCATCAATCCATACCTGCGCCCCAGAGTGTTCAGAGCGGATTGCATAAGCTGTGGTTAATAAACCTGAATAATTAATCCAGTTATGATTTTGCCAATAATTAGTAGACCAACAATGACCTAGATTGTCTTGACCGTAGTCAAAAATTTTATTGCCCTGCAAAATCAATTTATTAAGAAATTTACTACGCTCTTCATCTGTTAAGTGATCTTTTAACCAATCATAAGACAGCCCCAAACCGTACAGCAACCACGATGCACTTAAATCTACATCAACTAAAAAACCATAGCCCCATACATCGTAATCAACCGCTGTAAAAATCCAACGCTTAGCTTCTTGCAAATAATGGTCTTGTTCTGTTAATAAATAAGCCAAACTTAAGTTTGCAGCAGCCATTCCTATATAAGTAATACTCGTATGGGGATGCTCTGTTGATAAAACTTCATCTTCATACGAACGACATTGCTCTAACAGTCGAGTTAAATGTTCTTTACGACACGTTTTTAGATCTGCTTTTAATACGTCAAGCTGGTCGTTAATAAGTAAGTAATTCATTGTTAAATCCTGTGATCAAAAGTGATAATAAGTAACTTTTTGAGGAAATAATCCTCATCATTTTATTTGTGATGCCACACCTTTGGTTGTAACAACGGGCTCTTTACCCGCTCTAAGCATTAATATACTGATTACTCCAATTATCACTGCCAGTACCAGAATAACTATTCTGCCCTCTAGTGGGTTTGGAATAATTAACATCAACGCTATAAAACCGGCTACCGCAATACCAAAGCGCCCAATTGCTGTTAGCTGGCTCAAATCATTGCCTTCACCAATTTCTTTTTCAAAATCGATAGGCGTTTTCATTTTAGTAAAAAACGTATCAACCATTTGACGATGAGCAGAATTTTGACTTGGTGCAAAAAGTGTCGATATTAAAAACCCAAATGTTCCAGAGCCTAAAACGCCGAAAAACTGCTGTTGAAAATTCCATTCAAAACCATCGCTGTATGCCTGTGAAAAACCAAGGTAACTAAGTGGTACTTCAAAAAACGCTAGGCTAGAAAAAATTAACGCGCACCCTATAGAAAACAAGGCTGCCCACCACGGCGTTTGTCGAATAAACATACCTAAAAGCAAAGGAATTGTAATTGGCATAGAAAGTAAGGTGCCTACTTGCAACATGATTTCAAATATTCCTGAACCATCTTGTTGAGCAAAATAAAGTGCTAATAAAACAATTAAAAAACCCATTACCCACGTTAAAGTACGTCCATAATTTAATAGCTCAGACTCTCCTTTAGCTTTCCAACGTAATCGGCGTGAGATTTTGGGATAAATATCTTTGATTAATATGGCAACATTAGTGTTGAGTCCTGTATCCATAGAGCTCATTGTTGCAGCTAGAATCGCAACAACAATTAACCCCACAAGCCCTACAGGTAATAAGCTAATACTTGCAACCGCATAACTCGCCTCTGCAGGTTTAGCGATGTCGAAAGCCATAACCAAATCAGGATATAAAAGCCGAGCGGTAATGGGTGGTAAAAACCAGATAAAACTCCCCAGCAGCATTAACACGGAGCACAGCAAAGCTGCTTTTTTGGCTTCTCGCCCGTCTTTTACAGAAAAATAACGCGGTGCCGCATTCATAGAATTAAATACGATAAATTGTTTTGCCATCATCGCGCTGGCCCAGCCCCATGTATAAGCTCCACCAAAGAGTGTGGCTGAGTTGATCATGCTGTATTCTTCGGTTAAACCTTTTTCTTCAATTTTAACAAATAAGTTATCTACCCCTCCAAGCGCATCTAAACAAAGGTAGGCAACAATTAAAGTAAGTGGCACCAATATCAAACCTTGTAAGAAATCAGTAGCCATAACAGCCCAACGTCCGCCAGTTGCAGAGTAAAGAAGCACAACAACACCACATACAACAATGACGTAATTAATATCGTAGCCAAAAACGGCTGAACAAAATATTCCTAAACCGTAAAGTGCCATAGCCGAATATAAAATACGGATGGGTACTTCATAATATGCGTAAAAATCACGAGTTTTCTCCCCAAAACGACCCGCAATTGCTTCTGGAAAGGTGGTTACTCTCATTTGGCGCAACCAAGGTCCCATAAATAAATAGTTAACGAAAAAACCAAGCACATTACCAAAAAAGATAAACATAGCCGAAAATCCAGACTCGTACGCAATGCCAGCAGCACCGGTGAAAGTCCACGCACTAAAAGCACTCATAAAAGCGCTACTACCAACTAGCCACCATGTCCCTTTACTGCCCCCTTTAAAATAGTCATCCGTATTGCTCGAAAACTTTTTAAAAACAAGACCGACTATAATAATCAGTAAAAGGTATCCAACGATCACTAGATATTCAACATTCGAAATTTCCACTTTTTCTGCCTTATAGTTATGTTTAATTTAATTGACAATGGAAAGTAAACCCATTTACTAAATCGGTTTAGTTGATTAAATTATCATAATATTGCAGAATGTCAACATTCAAGTATTTAGACTTTCGTAGAAAATATACATGCAAAAAACAGTAAGATTGATCGATGTTGCAGACCTTGCCGGCGTTTCAAAAAGTACAGTATCTCAATACCTTAATGGTCGTTTTGATTACATGTCAGAAAAAACAAAAGAACGCATAAAGTTGGCTATAGAAGAACTTGATTATGTACCAAACCCTATTGCCCGCAGTTTAAAAATGAATAAAACGAAAACAATAGGCGTAATTGTAAGGGACATTACGGGCTTTTATACAAGCCGCACAATTAGAGGGATTGACGACTATTGTAAAAAAAATGACTACAACGTATTAATATACAATACGGATGTCGATCCGCAGATTGAAGCTAAGTCTTTAGATACATTGTACCAATTACGTGTAGACGGAATTATCATTGCTTCATCAGGTCAAAATACAAAATTAATTGATAAATACATTAATAACGGCTTACCTATTATTCATTTTCAGCTAGAACATGATGGCAACGAAAAAAATATAATTGTTTCCGATTATAGAAAAGCAGCATTTGAAGCAACTGAATATTTAATTGAATTAGGGCATAAACGTATTTGTTTTCTTACTCAAGATTTTCAAAGTATGAAATCAAGACAAGATCGTTATTTAGGCTATGTAGATGCTTTAGAAAAATACAAAATTCCTGTTGATGAACAATTAGTTCAATATTGGGATCGTAAGTTAGGTTTTCAGCAAACGCCTAAAAGCATGCTTGAAGCGACTAACCCACCAACCGTATTTTTTACACAGCATTTGCCTATTACTACGGAGCTATTAACTGCTTTTAATAACGAGAATATCTCAATACCTGACGATGTTTCATTATTAGCTTTTGACGAATTGCCTATGGCAGAGTATTTAAAAGTACCTATTACAGTAATAACTCAAAACCCTTATGAAGTAGGTAGAGAAGCAGCAAAGCTATTACTTGATAACATTAACGACAATGAAACGCCGCCTCAAAAAATTATTATTCCTTGTTCTTTTATTAAAAGAGACTCGTGTAAAAGTATAGCGAGCTGACTTGGATTGTCGTTAGGAGATTCATGCTTATCTTGGATTTAAGTTAACGAGTGGTACCCGCTTGGGGTTTATATTTAACCTGACCCCCGATTAAGAGATTTTAGTGAGAACAAGGCAAATTACGTATCAATGCAAGTAACTTCAGCACGGTTAGCGCTAAAAAAGCGCCTTGAGGTAAATTTATTATCTTGTACTCAGATTACTTATTTAAAGCTAGAGATTATTTAAATGCAGCGTAAGGTTTATAACCTAACGCTGCAAATAAAAAATCTATTTGTTAAGTACTTTAGCGTTATCAAAGCTCTAATAGGCTGAAGTACTTAAAATCCAAAGCTCAGTAAATACTAAAACGTACTTACTGCTAAATCTAAATTACTCACCGCACACCCAAACTCTCTTACATTTACACGATAATAGTCAGTGTTCTTGGTTGCAGTAAGGCTAATTATAAACTCGTCTTGCTGTGCAACTACGCTCTGCTCTTGGCTTAAACACATAGCTTGAGTGAGTGAACGAAGTTTTGAATTAGTTAAAATTGTTCCAAAGCGTTGCACTGGTAATGGTGGTATTTTAATACTCGGGAGGGCTTGGTTAATGGTTCGTTGGCTTAGCGTATACTCGTTATTTGTAATATCGATTACGCTACCTGCAGGCCAATACGAGTAACTGTATTTTTTACTACTCGTTTTAGTTTTACCTTCAGTTTTTCCCTCATTATTAGATGTTAAATGCACTACACCACTTTTACCTATTACGGTCATTAAATTACCGCCAGGGGATTTAATAACAACCAAAGCAGTATTTTCATCTATACCAAAGCCATTTTGCTTTACTGAATTATCAGCATTAGTTTTACTAAGCAAAGATGCGAGTCTAAACGTGCGATTTTGCTCACTAAACTCTGTATCAAGTACACCGTAATTAAAACTTCCTAGCCCACCTGCAAGATTGTATACAAGGCGCTCAGTATCAGTTACCTCACTATCAACGTTCGCTTTATCTATTTTTGGTTTAATCATGCCATCGCGAAGTGCTATAAGGCTTTTGCCACCGGTGATCATAGCCACTGTGTTTTTAGAATTTGAGCTTTCATTATCATCAATAATATTACCGCCGCTTTGTATAGCAGTGCCCGCGCCCATACTTACAATAACAGGACGTGATTGCAGCGCTTTAGTCCATGGATAAGGTTTATTATTTTGATCAAATAAAACGCTACGCATCAAATCAGCATCACCGTCGTTAAACATAACTCCTGTTGTGTTTTTTATAAGAGAAACAAGTGCATCGCTTCCATTTTTACAAAGAGTAAGTTCTGCTTGGGTTAAATCGGGATAAATAGCATCTCGATTATATACATTCATTAAAGTGTTTCTAAGTGCAGGCAAGTTGTCGCACGAATTGCTGGTAATTGCTTTTGCAAGCGCAGGCGTTAATGCTAACCACTGCGTATTTATGTTAGGTAATGATAGTTGTGCTTGTACTAAATCGGCTGCAGCGTAAGGGTCGCGACTCGCCGCCGTAATAACCATCATGGTTGGGGCTTTGCTATTTACTTTTAAACTGCCAGATACAAATTGCAGAATATTATTTGTCGCAGTTTCATTATTAAATTCATTGTTTGCTTGTGCTTTTATACGTTCATTATTTTTATTCAGCAAAGGGGTTTCTAACATATCAAATATAAAGTTGTATTCTTGATTTGAAAGGTTTTCGAGTTGCTGGTTATTTATATCGCGCCAAAGCCATAATAAATCAGTTTTTGATATGTTTTTTGATTGTTTAAATTGTATTGCTTTAAGTGTTGTTAGTACCTCAGCTTTTGTTTCATTATTAGTGGGCCAATGCTGCATTATGTTTTTAATTTGAGGGTCATTAACCGTATATAAATTATGTAGCTTCCCTTTTAAAATGGACCCTTCTTGGCAGTTTTCAGGATTTACACTAGCGCATGTTTTAAGTTCTGAACCTACTAAAACCAAAGTTTGGCTTTGCTCTTGAGCAACTGCACTTATTGAAAAACTAGTACTAAGCAATGCAACTAACGCACTCAATAATTTAGGTTTTTGATCACGTAAAAATCCACATATCATAATGTTAACTCTAATAAAAAATGAAACTAATAACGAATAGTTTAACAGCTAGCTACTTTAGCCTAAATATATATTTATACATGCTAAATAATTTATAGAGTTATATATGTTTGAGTAAAGTCACTGGAAAAATTCATATTAAAATCTACACTTAATTTAAAATAGATTAGAACTTTACTATTCAATGCTAAAAATTATTATTTTTGTGTTATTACTTTTACCTACTTCGACCTGGGCTGATAATAATAAAATTATTATTGCTGCAGAAGACGCTTGGGCACCTTTTGCTAACCCAAATGGCACTGGAATGGCGCATGAAATTATAACTGCGGCATTCGCTACACAGAATGTTGATGTTGAGTTTCATGTGTTTCCGTATGCGCGTGTACTTCACTACCTAGATACAGGAACTTACATTGCGGGCTTTAATGTTCCAATAGATAAAATTACAGAACAAAAATACCTACTTGGCAGCACACCACTATACGAAGCCTATTCTGCGTACTATTACAATACGGATAAACCGTTAATAGCAGTTGATAGAGAAACCTTTAGTGGTGAATCTGTAGGTGTTGTTCGTGGGTTTGGTTATGGGCAACATCATATCGATTTAGTTTCTGAGCAATATATATACGCCCAGCCAACAAGCTCCGATGAAGTTAATGTAAAACGTTTAATACTGGGAAGATTAGATAGTGCTTTAATATTTGTTAAAGTGGCTAATTTACTAAAAAGACAACATAAACTCCCTGACGAAATTGAATTAGCTTTTATCAATGAAGGCACTGATATTTATTTGGCATTTTCGAAATTGCACCCTCAAAGTCAACACTACCAGGTAATATTTGAAAAAGGCTTATTTGCTATCATAGCTAACGGCGAAAGAGAGCGTATAACGTCTAGTTATTAATTAAACCCTAATTTAATTAATAATAGCCCCCCTCCCTCTGTATTACTTTTTATCTAAACAATACCCAAGCAACACCCAAGCAACACCTAAACAACACCTAAACAACACCTAAACAACAGCAAAACATATTTAAACAATGTGTTTATTGACCATAAGCTTTGTTTGAACTACGGTTGCGTTTTATTGTAGCAAAGGTGAAATATGGATTTTTCAACCGACGAACTCGACTTTTTCTCTGAATTATTTAAACCAGAGCAAAAGGCACTTTCTGCTCATAATCATATATTGACGATGCAAAGCAATGTGCCTGCAAGTATTGCCCATCTATTGAGTAATGCCAATTTAACATTGTTGGCAGAAGTGGCGCATTACCAACTTTGGTTTCCACTTCATTTAAAAATTGACACATCTGGAGTAATTAATCCAACTTTAAGTGCACCCGAAGTTATAGATACCAAGGGTACTCAACGTAGTTGGCGTTGGAGTCAGTTAAATATTAAAAGCCAAGGATTTTGTATTGAATCAATATCAAGCACTGGGATATTTTTAAAGCCTTTAGCTAAAAATAAGCGCTTAAGTAGAGTAAAGCATATGCAATTTACTTTACCAAACGAAGAATGTATATCGATGGATATTGAGCCTATAAGGCAAAGTAGTGATGGAATAGCAGCAAAGATCACGCGTATCCATGCTGGTAAAGAACAATTAAGAACTTACCTCTTTGAAGAACATAAACGCCAATTTGCTAACTTATATAACCACGGACACTTGGTTGATAAAACAAGCTAGATCATAAATATAAGCTTACGATTCAATCGCTTCATCAATTAAAAATCTCAATCCATACCTTTTAACATGATCGCGATAAGCATCTGCTGCCATTGGTTTTGCAAAGTAAAATCCTTGAAATTCTTTACAGCCCATTTGCGTCATTATTTCTACTTGATCTTGAGTTTCTACGCCCTCGGCTACACATTTTATATCAAGCTCTTCGCACATAACATGTATTGCTTTTACTAAGCTTTGTTGACGAGCAGAATTAGTTACTTGGCTTATTAAAGAGCGATCTAACTTGAGCTTATTAATTGGGTAATCAGCAAGGCGCGCAATATTAGAGTACCCTACCCCAAAGTCATCTACCGAAATTGTAAAACCCCACGACTGTAGTGTTTGCATAAGATTTAGTGAGTGAGCTTGGTTAGCCTCAAGAGAGGTTTCGGTAAGTTCTAGTTCTATTTGATGAGGTTTCACATCAAAATCGGCTAAATGCTTTACAAGTTTTGACATGAAATCGGTTTGACTAAAATCAATCAACGATATGTTTATTGCCACCGGTACATTAGGTATACCGGCTTTGTTCCAATCGGCAATTTGAGCACATACTTTTTGAATAATTAGGTCGGTTAATCGACTAACCATCCTGTACTCTTCTGCAATAGGAATAAAAACTACCGGCGATACATTACCAAGTATTGGGCTATTCCAACGCGCCAATGCCTCAAGACCTATACATTCGCCACCTGAGTTAACTTTAGGTTGATAATATACCGACAGAGCATTTTGCTGTAGGGCTTCGTCTAATAACATTGAAATTTCGTGTTTTTCTATAAAAGCTTGTGATTGTTTCTCGTTATAACCACTAAGAGGAATATTACAATTTGCAAGTTTAAGAGCTTCGCATGCATTACTGAGTACTATTGCACTGTTTTTTCCATCATCTAGGTATTTTGCAAAGCCAAATAAAAACGATTGCTGGCACTTAATACCAAGCACATTGTATGTTTTATCTAATGTGCTTTTAATTTGCGTTAACAGTTTATTCTGCAACTCACTTTGCAAATCAGCGCTAATAATAAAGGCAAGCTTTCCTGCACCTATATACGCGCATAAAAGCGGACCTTCTGTCATTGTTTTCAAACGTTTGTAAGCATTAATAAGTAATGTTTGGGAATCGGCTTTAGTCAGCTTTAAGTCTAAGTATTCATTATTTGCGCTTTGTGTAACAACGATATAAAAATCTTTTTGATATTTAGCGCTTAACTTATCGCATTGTATTTCAAAATATTCTCGATTTGGTAATTTTGTTTGTGAATCTCTAAAACGTAAACGTTTATTTTCTTGCTCCATCATCGATAAGTTTTGTTTAATGAGTTGCTCTTGCGTGCAATCATAAAAGTCATACACTCGGTAATTTGCACTCATAACGTACTGATAATTAGCTTGTAAATAATTCCCTTTATATTTCACAATCTGATTTTGAGTGTTTGGCTTATTATAATCAAGTGAAGGAAGTAAGCTTGATAGCTTTATATTTTTATCTTTAATGTTATTTTTAATAGCAAACATCTCGATAGCTTGCTGATTCAAATCACTAATAACGAAATTTTCATCAACAATTATTTTTGCTTTATTTGACTCAGTGAAAAGAGTTCTATATAGCTCATTTTTATCTTTAAGGTGGGTATTAGCTGTCATTATTGTTTTGTTTAAACGCTTAGCGGCAACAATTGTGCGCGCAACGGCAAGCGGGATACAAATATTGAAAAATAAAAATATTAATCCCGTAATGTATAAGTTTGCATCCGGTAATTGCTGTGCTATCCCCGTAACATCAGACAAATCTATATTTTTAGTAATCATATAAAAAGGGATTATATTTAAAACAGCATAGCTAAGCGCTGTTTTATAGCCCAACAGCATCAACGAAATAATGGGGCAAGAATACATAAACATAGAGCCTACTTTAGCGAGCTCTAAATCAGTTAAAAATAAGTTCATTGCGACACTAGCGGCAACAATTGCCACTAATAATGCATGAGCACTAAACACATAAAACCGTTTGCTTGCTATGAGCAAAATTAATACACTTACAAAAAAGCTAATTGTGAGTGCGACTACATAAATTAAGTTTAATTCGATAGCGCTTGAGTAAGTGTGACATGCGATCCCAAAACACAGCAGCATTACTAAAGTAAGTGTTATACGCAGTGCACTTATTCGCCAATTAGCTATTTGCCCGTAAGGCACGAGTTGATCATTTAATAAAAAAAAGTTACTTAAATAGTGCATAACAAACAATAATGGGGACAGATTGCGCAATTAAACCCCTATAGTGCAATTAAATCAATAAAATCAATGTAACCGAACTATTAACGCGACATTAACGGGTGTGCATCATTTGAATTGTTTTTATTTTAAGCACCTGTTTCCCTTGTGTTTTTACAATTATTTTCTTTAATAGAAAAACCACTACACCTTAAAGTATCACCCTGTTTACTTTTTCGTTTACGCATTTCTCGTCCACATATTTCACAAATAGGGATCCGTGCATTACATTCTGTATTTACACACTGTGAGTATGTAGTTTTATCAATAGCAGGACCTTTACAGCTTTTACAGACCCGTAATTTAGTTTCGCAAATTTGCATGTTAGTGCAAGTATAGTAATTACCATACTGTCCTTTTTTAGGCATAACTAAGCCATCACTACATGTACTGCACTGTCTTTGTTTTAGTTGCGACTTAGTAAACAATGCTGAGGCTATTTGAATTGGATAATCGTCATTTACTAATTCTTTTATAAATGCTGAGCACGCATAGGGGTCAGCAATTAAATACGCTTTATGCCTAGCTCGCGTAATACCTACATACAGCAAACGCCTTTCCTCAGAGTGAGTAAAGCTGTCTTGCTCTGGTAATAACGACTCCACCAGCAAATTATTTTGATTCTCATTAGGAAAACCCAATTTACCTTGCTCTAAACCAATAATTATACAGTAATCGGCTTCAAGCCCTTTAGCACTGTGCAACGTCCATAAATGTAATTTATTAGTATGCTTTTTATTTTTTAAGTGTTGTTGCACGTTATTAAGCATGTACCGGTATCGACTAAGTACCGCAATACTTGCTGTTGCATCATTTTTTTGAATAGTACTAATCGTTTGCTGAACTTTTATTTCAAGTGATTTAGAGCCTTTATATAAGTCATCTAATAAAGTAACTTGAGGAGTACTTACTTGCGTGTGGGTGGTAATATGCTTTTTATATTGCTCTGGGTTTTGCATTACAAAACGCCCTGCCACATCACTTATACTGTTGTTATACCTAAATGTTTTTTGCAGCATAGTTAGGGAGTGGCTTCCAACCAATTCATTAAAGCGCGTAGTAAGAGCAAGGTTACCACCTGAAAAGCGATAAATAGCCTGCCAATCATCACCTACCGCAGTAAAGCGCACACCTTGCCCTTTATTAATAAGCGTATTTAAAAAAGCCATACGCGCACCCGATATATCCTGAAACTCATCAACTAAAATATGACTCCAAGGCACATCAAATTCACCTTTTTTTACAGCTTTAGTGGCATGAATAATCATATCGTCAAAATCAATGGCGTTTTGCGCACTTAGCTCTTGCGTGTAAGCATTATGAATAGTTGTAAGCATGCTTGCATAACGCTGATAGTTTTTAAGACCACTTTGCTTTATACGCTGCTTTATTTGCGTATTATTGAGTTGCTCAGTCCTTATGGCTTGCAAACACTTTAAGTATTTTTCAACCCCTTGCTGTAACTGCCCTGAGTTATTTAACGTGGTTAATACTTCGTCATCGCTCAAGGGAGTAAGCGCAACACTATGTTGCTTTAAAAGTTTACTTAAACGCTGTTCTAACTTGCCTTCAAGCCAATTGTAGTGAAAGGTTTCGAGCAAAGTAGTGCCATTGTTTTTATGTAAATCACGCTTGAAAGCTATTTGCTTGTTATAGCGTTTTTTATTTATATCGGCGCGTGTATTACCTTTTCTATCAATACCAAAGTGCTCTAAATAAATATTGTATTTTGATAAGTGAAAATCAGGATTATATTGCACATTTGGGGTTATGTTTTCTTCTGATAAACCCTGCTTTTTTTTATAGCTTGGCTCGTACTCGTGATCAACCGAATGTAAATATAACCAATTTGAAATAAGTAGTTCTTGATAGCTCTTAACTTTATAGCCCGCAAGGCTTTGATAGTCGTTATCTCGTATGTAACGTTCGTAAGCTGCACTGCTTTTAAAACTAAAAATATCGACAGGCTCGTGAAGTAAATCTATAAATTTTTTTAAAAATTTGGGGTCAGTTTGTATTTGTTTAGTAAGCCATGCCGTTAACCAGTTTTTTTGCTGCAAGTCATCAGTAGCAAATGTAGAAAGTTCAATAGGCTTTTTAGCGCTTTGCAATAACTTTAGTCCTAACGCGTGAAACGTTAAAATAGTCGGTGGTTTAGTATTTAAATTGACGTGCGCTGCGCGTTTAATAAAACGTTCTTTTAGCTCCTCTGCTGCCGTTTTATTATAGGCAAGCACTAATATTTGCTCTGGTTTAGCTACTTCTCGCGCTATTAAATCAAGTGATTTAGCCACCATAACTGACGTTTTACCTGTACCTGCTGCTGCTAGTACTAAATTTTTATCGTTATCGCGTATAACCGCTAAGCGTTGCTCTGTTGTTAGCGGGTTAGACTCAACACTATTATAAAAGTCATCTCTGAGGGTAAGCTGCTTTTGTTCATATTTATGGCGTAACTGCGCTACAGCGTCTGCTGTTTTTGGTGTACTACCTAAAATACTTAAAAACTTTACACTAACGGGCGTTAAATGCTGCTGCCATACTATTTGGTTATGTGCGTAATCTTTACTTAAAGAAAAAACAGCTTTATCCAATATTTCAATGGAACTATCGCGTAAAAACTCATCTAAAGAACAACGCTTTAAAAGTATTTTAGCGTTATCTATTTTTTGCTCTAGTGTATTTGCAAAATGTTGATTTAACGCTTTATTGAGCACGTCTGCTTCAGCTTTATTTAAAAAGCTAATACACGTGTTGTTACGATCACTTAAATTAATTTTTGCACTAAACAAGCGATTTTGCAGCACAGTAAAGTTACTAAAATCGCTTAATAAAAATTGCTGCTTAGTGTTATCTCTAAAGTAGATAACAAGCATTTTTTGCTCAATATTTACCTGCTTAATACGGGTAAAAAAACGACCCAACCAACTTGGTGTGGCAATATACTGCGCCATAATACTCAATACAAAAACAGACTATAAAGCGATTGTAACATACTCTTTTATAATAAATTTACTCATAACACAGGCTACTATTTCACTAAAAAAAGAATAACGCAGTTTGTTTAAATCTTTTATTTAAAATTTATTTTACACTTGTTAACAAATTTAAACATTTATAAATAATGCTCTGTGTAACAATGCGCTCACAAATGAAGGAGCTTACATGTTAAAAAAATGCTTTGCCCTAGCGACTATAGTTTTAATTTTATGCGCTTGCATATCAGAAACAGAGTCTGACTTAATAAAAACAAAAGGGATATGGGCGGGTTTTGAGCTTGTATCTGACGGAAATCGTACTCGCGTTAACGCTGAGTTAAATGCTGGCGACGCTAACGGTTCAAATATTGTATTAAGCGATAACGATGCACTGCAGGTAATAATAAGAAACACGGCTGTTGAACTTAAAAAAGATACCGATTTTTTAGACGTTGATTACCAAGCGTATATAAATATAACTGATGATAACGAGCCGTTTGATATTTTATTTAATCGTGATAATAAAATAAATGCACTCTCAAGTGTTGAACTCCCACTTAATTTTATTATTTTAACACCAAGTAACGAACAAAACTTTAGATTAAATAACACGATAACCGTACAACTAGACGGTACTGATCCTAATAGTGTGAGTAGTATTGAATTAATCAGTAAGTGTACAAATAGCAACGGCGAAACATTAATACAATCAATGCTCAGTGAGATTAAATATTCTAGTTACTCATTTGAGCTAAACAGCTTGGCTATGTTTAACAACGCGCAAATAGATAAAAGTAAAACATGCAATTTAACTATTATGGTTAAACGAGTACGCTTTGGTGCTATTTCAGATGAATTTGCAAGTCAAAGTTATATTCAAGCAAAGCAACAGCGCACAATAAACAATATGACTTTAACGTTTTAATTTGCACGCTATTTTACTCAGCGTTAAGCTATGCCTTTATTAAGTAATTTTACCAATTGCATTTAATACTTCTTCTCTATGTAGGAGCTAATTGCAATTGATATAAAGGTTTATTATGACTAACAGCACATACTCTATTGGCACACCTGGCAAAAAATGGAATGACAACGATAAAGCCCAGTGGTTAACACGCCAAAACATTAAACGCAGTTACCAAAACGAAGTCGTAACGCTAATTAATGACCTTAAGAGCACCTTAAATATAGAGCAATACGGCGAGCTTAATTACGCCGCTGGCACTTACCCATTATATATATTAAAAACGCCCAACTTTAATGCCAATAAACCAACTGTTTTAATCACCGGTGGTGTGCATGGCTACGAAACTAGTGGCGTACATGGCGCACTTAGGTTTGCTAAAACATCGGCTATGCAATACTCAGAGCAGTTTAATATTATAATTGCACCCTGCATTAGCCCTTGGGGATATGAAACTATAAACCGCTGGAACCCAGACGCCATTGATCCTAACCGCTCATTTTACGAGGGCAGCCCAGCTCAAGAATCAGCAGCTATTATGGCGTTTGTAAAATCATTAGGTACTGACTTAGTCGCTCATATTGATTTACACGAAACAACAGATAGCGATAACAGTGAATTTAGACCCGCACTCGCTGCGCGTGAAGGCACCACAAATACTAACTGGAACATACCTGACGGGTTTTATTTAGTTGCAGATAGCAAAAAGCCTGAGCCGGAGTTTCAAAAAGTCATCATAGAAAGCGTTGCAAAGGTAACTCATATTGCACCGAGCGATGAAAACAACCAGCTAATAGGCGTACCTCAAGAGCAATTTGGTGTGATTAACTATGCTGCTCGAGAGTTAGGTTTATGTATGGGCTTTACTGATGCACCCTATGTAACAACAACAGAGGTATACCCAGATAGCCCAACTGCTACAGATGAAGAATGTATATTGGCACAAGTCGCCGTTATAACGAGCGCGCTAAATTACATTAAAACCTCTATATAAGATTAATCCCCCCTTCAAATACGGGTATTCATTAAATTCGATACCCGTTAAAACAACTATGCACAAGTAACAACTTAACAACAAAAAACAACCCAAAAGAACTGGTTTTATTGAACTTAAAAGTATAAGGTTAACTTTCCCTCAAATTTAAGGAGTATACATTGGGGTTTAAGAATCAATATGGACAAGTAAGTCTTTATACTGAAAATAACGTTGTTATAGCTCACTTTACGGGGTACATCACCTCGGCGCTTCTTCATGCGTTTAAAATTGAACTATGCGAAAAAATAAAATCCCTCAAAAATCGACCTTGGGCTTATATTAGTGATTCTTTCGATGTTTTAGCTGCAACACCTGAGGCAGAAAAAGAAATGATAAATATTAGCCGTTTAATGGCAGCAAATAATTGCCTAATTAGCGCGTTTGTACTCACATCCGCTATAGCCATAAATCAAATGAAGCGTATTTTAAAATGCGCCAAAAGGAATGTTAATTTTAGTGAATGCCTGTTTACAGATCTAGATAGCGCAAAGCAGTTCATTTCTCACAACTTAAAAAGTAAGCAGGTCAACTGATATAAAAATTGCTGACCTTACTTTATCAATCTCAGTTTTTATAAAACTGACTGTCTTTGGTTATCGTAATGCTGGCGTCTTCTTGCGCTGTTACAATAAATTGTAACTTACTCACTTTACGCTCAATATCGTAACCATCGGCTGTTACAGTAACGGGGACTCTTTTCATCGTCCCAGGCTGTACAAGCGTAGCTCTCGGACTTGAGAGCGTTGCCCCTGGCAAACCCTCTATGGCAATACTGTAATGCAGTGCTTGCTGTGTTTTATTAATAATAGTAAGTGTGTAAGGATTTTCTACTAAGCCCTCGTAGTTCACTCTGTAGAGCGCATTCCTATCTCGTAGTACTGAGGCTTCTATTGGTGTACGTTGCAGCATCCATGCAAACATAGAAATGATTAACAAAGCTGTTAATGCGCCGTACCCTACTAGCTTTAATCTAAATGGATTGGTTTTGCCTCCCTCCATTTGTTTTTCACTGGCGTATTTAATTAAGCCTTTTTCGTAACCAAACTTATCCATAGTATCGTCGCAGGCATCAATACATAAGCCACAGTTTATACATTCATATTGCAAGCCATTTCGAATGTCTATTCCCGCAGGGCATACCTCTACACACAAGTTACAGTCTACGCAGTCACCTAAGTTAAGCTCTTTTGGATCGGCTTTACGTTTACGTGGTCCACGGTTTTCACCTCGCTCGCTATCATATGTAACAAGTAACGTATCTTTATCAAACATAACAGCCTGAAAACGAGAATACGGGCAAGCAATTGTGCACATTTTTTCGCGTAAAAACCCTGCATTGCCATAAGTACAAAAAGCGAATAAAAACACCCAAAAGCTCGTTATACCTGACCATTCAAACGTAAACATTTCCATATACAAACTTTTTGCCGGAATAAAATACGCCATAAACGAGGTGGCGGTGAAAACTGAAATAACAATCCACGCGCTGTGCTTAGTTATTTTTTTGCGCCAAGTGCTTAGCGTCCACTGTGATTTATCTAATTTAATTCGCTGATTTCGAGTGCCTTCTATGCGTTGCTCTACCCACGAAAACATGAGCATCCATATAGTTTGCGGGCACGTATAACCACACCAAACCCGACCAAGCCAGTTAGTTACAAAAAATAATGCAAAAGCCCCCACCATAAATAGCAGGGCTAAAATCATAAAATCTTGAGGAAGGAGTGTTAGACCAAAAATAGTAAAGGTTTGCGTTGCCACATCAAGCAGCACAGCTTGTTGTCCGTTATATTGGATCCACGGTATTGCAATAAAAGTTAGCATTAACAGCCAACCTAAATTACGGCGTATGCGCTGAAAAAATCCTTTTTGCTCGCGGATATAAATTGGCCCTTCGGTGTTATAGGGCTTAATGATCATGTCTTCTTCTTTAATATCAAACTTCATAGTACTTGCTTCATAATGACGGGTATTATGCAAGTACTTGCAACTTTCAGACCAAGCTGAAACTTTGTTTAAATTATTGATACTAAACAGTTTATTTCAACGCAATAAAATAGAATTCGCGACATTAAACGCGCTTCGCGATATATCACGAATTTTTAGCAATTCCTAACTTTCGCATTTTTGAGCGTAGTGTACTCTCAGGTAAGCCCAATTTAACTGCTGCCCCTTTATCACCCGATATTTGCCAGTGCGATAACGCGAGAACAGAGGTTATATGGTGTTTTTGCGCCTCATCAAGCGTAAGTGAAGGGTTAATAACTACTTCACCACCCGCTTGCAAAGGCTGACTTAGCTGTAGTACAGCCTGATTAGATAAAATAGCTTCGCGTTCAAGTACATTTTGCAGCTCTCTAATATTGCCTGGCCAATCGTAGGCTTGCAGCTGCGTAATTGCTTTTTTACTTAGCCCTTTTAAATGTTTACCCAATCGTTTATTTAGCTGCGCAATTAAATTAGCGCATAAATAAGGAATATCCTCTTTTCGATCTTTAAGGGCGGGTACTTTTATTGGAAATACATTAAGCCGATAATACAAATCAATTCTAAACGTGCCTTTTTGTACCATTTCCCACAGGTCGCGGTTAGTCGCTGCAATCACTCTAATATTTACTTTTAGCGTATTGCTGCCACCCACACGTTCAAACTCTTGTTCTTGCAGGACTCTTAGTAGTTTACTTTGCGCCTCAAGTGGAAGCTCTGCTATTTCATCTAAAAACAAGGTGCCTTTATCAGCAAGTTCAAAACGCCCTTTACGGCGTTCATTGGCACCTGTAAACGCGCCTTTTTCATGACCAAAAAGTTCCGATTCTAGCAAACTTGGGGTAAATGCGGCGCAATTTACTTTTATAAAAGCTTGTTCGCTACGCTTGCTTAGTCGATACAAATTACGAGCTACTAATTCTTTACCCGTGCCATTTTCGCCAAGTATAAGCACTGTGCTGTCGGTTTCACTTACCAGTTTTATTTGATCTAACATGGTTTGAAATATATGACTTTGTCCAACTAGCCCTGAGTCTTGCCAATCTTCGTTAAGTTCTGCAATTAAGTAGTTGTTTTCATCTTTTAGCTGCTCACTTAAATGCTTTACTTGCTCAAGTGCCTCTTGCAGTGCATTTTGTGTTTGCTGTTGCAGTGATATGTCGCGAAATACCGCTACAGCACCAATTAACTCATCACTTTTATAAACAGGTGTTGAGGTGTATTCCACTGCAAATGAGCTACCGTCTTTACGCCAAAAAACTTCATTTTTAACTTCACGACGTTTTCCGTCAAACATGGTGCAATATATTTGGCATTCATCAGCGGGATAAGGTGTGCCATCAGCATGAGTATGGTGATGATATTGGTGTATTTTTTTACCTAATAGTTCCTCAGCGCACCAACCTGTCATGCGCTCAGCGGCAGGATTAACAAACACCGCATTACCCGAGAGGTCAAAACCGTATATGCCCTCACCTACTGCGTTTAGCAATAGTTTAGGATCGTTTAAAAATTGTTTTATCATAAATGCACCTCGCGAAATATCGCGAGCATTATGGCAATTTTATACACTAAGCGCACTCATTACTTAAAATGCACTCACGTGTAAATTAAAACGCTATAAATAGTGCTGAAATAGCATTTTTACATCGATTTTTGCACCTAGCCTTGCGGCTATTAAATAAAGTCCTGCAAGTTTTCGGTGAATAAACAGCGCATCAACGGGCGGTGTATGCCATTGCTGAGATTGCCCACTAAGAGCAAGCCCTGCATTTTTAATTTTGAGCGCGAGTTCGCTATTTTTAAAATCAAATTCCCCTTCTGCTCTCAGTGGCTCACACGCCATTAAAAATAAATCAATGACGTTGTTTTTATACTCATCAACTAAGTCATTTTTAAAATAACCAATGTTTGAAGCCGCTTTAAGCACACCTTCTCTGTTGTTTTCACTACCCGCTTTAAATAAAGCTAAATAAGCGCGGCTAAGCTCGGTTGATATTTCTCGCGTTGCACCAAAATCAAATAAAACAATTTTTTGTGTATCAAGCTGATAATGAAAATTGGCAAAGTTAGGGTCGGTTTGAATTAATTTAAATTCAAACATTTCTTTAAAAAACAAATCAATCAGTTGCTCTGCAACAAAGCTTTTTTGACTATCAGGTAGCTTTGTAATGTTCTCAATAGGTTCTGCTTTTATATACTCCATAGTTAGCACTTGTTGTGTGCTGTGCTCTGGATATACGTTGGGTACTTTAAAGTGGGGATTAGTTGCTAATGCATTTTTATAACGTATTAAGTACTGAGCCTCGCGCTTATAATCAGCCTCGGCTAATAACTGTGCCTTAGCCTCACTAATAAGTGGTTTAATATTAAGATCTTTTGGCAATAATCGAGAAATCGTTAATAAAGAAATAACGTTATCTACATCACTTACTACACTTTTTGCAATACCAGGGTATTGAATTTTAACAGCAAGCTGATCGCCATTTTCTTTATAAGCTAAATGAACTTGCCCTATAGAAGCCGCTGCAAAAGGTCTTAACTCAATATGAGAAAAACGCGCTAGCCACTCATCCCCCCATTGCTCTTTTAACACTTCAACAAGCTGCTTATGAGGCATTGGATTCGCGTCTGAGCGCAGTAAAGCAAGTAACTGAGCCAATTCAGGACTAAGTAAATCACCGGCATCCATTGAAAGTAATTGCCCGAGCTTCATTGCTGCGCCACGTAAATGAGATAGCTGTGTGGCTAGTTTTTCAATGTTTTTAGGTTGTAGTAGTAAGCTTTTATTGTCCCAACCTTTCCCCGTTAACGCGCTCTTAGCGCCATCAACTAACATGTTGGTAGCAACACCTGTTGCGAGTGAGCCTAATTTTGCAAAGCGAGAAAGCCGAGAAGTGGGAACAGTACGAGGAGCCGCCATAATATTAAAACCTAATTAGCCTGAAAGTCAGGCTAATTAATACGTATATTGTAAGTAGGTAGATCTACTTATAGACGAGGTACTAGCTTAATTGCACCTTCAACCACTTTCATATCAAGTGGAAGTTTACTAAGTAGCATCATTTTAGGGTCATCCATATTTAATGTATAAACAGGGTTAACCGCTAAAAAAGCATTAATCACATCCATTGCTTGGCTATCAAGTGCACCTAAATTACCTTTAAAACCACCGGCATCAACACTCGAATCAAGTAATTTAATATTACGTAAAAATACCGCTTTTTTCTCACTGTCGTAAAATGGGCTGCCCTCAATTTGTAGCTTTAAACGCACTGGGTATTTAAGTGCGAATGCATTAATTTCAGCGCTTGAATCGGCACCAAGCACAACAACATCGCGGTTATCAGGTCCAATATTTACACTTAGGTCGTTTACATCAAACTGAACCGGTAAACCCATTAAGCTTACTTTTTCACTTAACTTTGGTAATTGCTTACCCAGTACAGACTCAACCTCAGAGTTAGTAAATGAATATACTGATATGCCTTGCGTGGTATTACAGGCAGTTAAAAATAACGCTGCAATAATAACTAAAATTCTCATGAGAACCCTTTTGTTTATAAATTAGTGGTACATAAAAAAGCCGCTATTAAAGCGGCTTATTAAAATAGTAACCAGCATATATTACGCTGGTTTTAGTGCATTAAGCTGCAAGTGTCGCTTTAAGTCGCGTTAGTGTGTCAGGTTCAACTGAACCAGCACTGAGCGCTAATAACTGTTTTAAATAATAGTTTAAATCAGCATGTTCGCCACGATGTTTGTCATCTAACATGGCTACTTGTTCTGCCATTCTAAGTGACTTATCAGTTGAACTTACGTTCGCTAATATTTCCATACGCGTAATAAGTTGATCTGTATTTAATGCTGTTTTAAGCGGTGCTTGATACTGACTTGGTAACGCTTCATTGTTTTCAAGTGCTGTAATTAACGCATCTAGATTAGCTTGCTCTGATTTGCTTGTAAGCAATGCAAGTTTATCGTCAATAGCTGCTAGTAGCTTAGTTACTTTTGGCGCTAACGATCTAAATTGCGAGTACCCTTTCACTTTTGTTTCTAGGTCGTGCAACTGTGCTCTTTGATTTACATCGCTAAGTGCTGCTTCAAGCTCAGCAAGCTCTGCAACTGCTTGTTTATCTGACTCGTTTTGGTCAAGTTTTTGCTGCTCAAACTCGCTACTACGTTTAGTAAATGTTTCATCGTTAAATTGACGAAATTTTTGCCATAACGCATTTTCAGCTTTTAAACCTGCAAAACCAATTGTTTGCCATTGCTGCTGCATTTGCTTCAACTCTTGGCACGCAGCGGCTAAATCATCGCTTTGTGATAATTGCTGCGCTTTTTCTACTAGCTCATTTTTAAGTACAGCATTACTTTTATGAAATGCGTTTAATAAAGCCAGTACTTGTTGTTGCTCACTTTTATAACGATCGTTTAGTGTACGGTATGTTTTAGGATCAACTTTACCTACACTGCGCCACGCTTTGTTTAAACGATTGTATTGGCTTTCATATTGCTTCCAATCAAAGTCATCCTCAGCCGTAGGCTGTAAATGAAGCGCGTGCATGTCGCTAATAATACTTTCGCGTTGTGCTTTTGACGCTTCGCGTTGTACTTCTTGCTCTGCAAAGTAACTACGACAAGGTGCAAATAACAGCTCGATTTTTTCATCAAACTGTACGCCTTGTTGCTTTTCTTCATCTGTATCTAAGCGACCTAACTCATTCCAACGTTTGCGTAGCACTTTTACTTGCTCTGCACGTTGTTGTGGGTCAGTACACTCTTCACTTACTAATGCGCTTACTTCTTCTAATAAAGCTTCACGCTTTGGTGCTGCAGCGTATTTTTGCCAATCTTTAGCATCTGCAAGTTGCGCTTCAAGTTCCGCTTTTATGTTTACAAGTGGCTGTTGATATTGCTCAGTAAGTGTATTAAATAACTCTTCAAACCCTTTAAACACGCCAAAGGCAACATTAAATCGACCTTCTTCAATTAGGCGTTTAACATCACGAGCTTTGCGTTTTGCTTGGCTTTGGTTTTTTTCAAGTGGCTTAACTAGCTCATTCATTGGCGCTAAAAATTGCTTTTTATGCGCATTTAACTGTGTTTTAAACGTACTTTGCAGTGCACCATCTAAAATATTTAAATGATTACGCGCTGCTTTAAAGCCATTATTAAATTCAGTTAGAGTTGCATCGTATTGCGCTAAATCTTCTGCTGGTTTAATTTCGCATAATGATGCAAAAGCGAGCTTATATTCTTTAATCGCAGTTGTTAACTCAGGTAACTTAGCAACTTGAGTAAATAACTTTTCTAACTTGCTTACAGCAAGTTTAGATTGTGCATTATTAGCAAGTTCTGTTTCGCTAATAGCTTGCTTAGCTTGCGCTACTTTTGCATCAAGCCAATCTTGTTGAATTTGCTCTGGTGTTTCAAGACCTAGCTGTAATGCGTTTTCAATTTCTTCGCTTAAAGCTTCAACAGTTGCAAGTGCTAGCAATTGACGCTGTTGTAGCGCTAATTGTTGTTGCTCTTTGTCGTGTACAGCTTTTAACTGTTCTATGTGTGCATCTAGCTTAGTGGTAATCGAAGTGTATTTTTCATCAAGAAACTTAACACGTTCATCACTTAACCATTTAAGCTCAAGAGCTTGCCACTGGGCTATTAACTCGCCAGCTTGTGGATTTACAACACCAAAATCTGTTTTTTCACGTAAGGCATTTAACTTAGCTAAAATAACACGTGTTGCACCTTCCACTTCAAGTGGCATTTCAATTGCTAAACGCTCATTTTCAATATGCGTTTCAAGTGCTGCTTTTGCACCACCCTTTGCATGCTTTAATAATGGCTTAATTAATTGATGAGTAATAACAAGTTCAACTAATTGAGTTTGTAGCTCTTCGCTACCTTCTTTAAAGGCTTTTTCTACTAGTTTTGCATTTGCTAAACGCTTTAATAATTTAACGCGTACTTGCAGTTCTTTTTCTGCAAATGCTAACTTTTCGAGTGTTTTAACTGATGCAAAACGCTCAATATATTCATTTTTAATTTGCGGTGTTAATGAACTTTCACTATTTAAAACTGCATTAGATATTTGCAGATCTGCTATATCTTTTAATGCTTGATCTTGTTTATACGCTTTCCACCAAAGTGGTAAGTCATTTACTTTTTGCAGTGCTTTACGGCGTATTTCTGCTGAACTATCTTCTAGTGCTAATACATTTAAAATTGCTGCATCACGCTGTATATCAAGTTTTTCTATCGCATCAAGGCGTACTTGTTGCTTTGGGTGTTTCCACTTTGGTGTAAAAAGGTGCTTAAAGATCATGTTCACTAAACCTAGCTATTTCGTTGTCTGATTTAAATTCTTTTTGCAGTTGTGCTTTCGTTTTTTGAACCATTTCGCCATTTGTACCAATTGTAAATTGCTCATTTGATTGAGACACTTTTGCTTGATACAACATAACTAACTGCACTGTTTGTTGCTTTTGCTCATCTGATAAAACGGTACCATCAGGCCACTTACCTGTAGAAGCACCGTATTGCAAACGCTCAAATAGTTCTGGTGTAATATTTTGTACGAGATTATCGATATTCATGTCATTTTTTCTTTTTTAGAGTCACTAAAACAATGCGGTTAATGAGGTACCAAATACATCCCACGCCAATAGCGGCAGTGTAAGCATACCACTGAAGTGTTTTTTCTTGCGGTTGTAAAAAATACAAACAGAAAAACCCACCTAAAAATAAGATAAGCGCTAAAAAGGAGTGGTTTATAAACATCTGCTTTTTTTTAATTCGCTGCTCGCGCTGAAGTTGTTGAACTTGCTCGTCGTTTAGCTCTGCAATGTTACTTTCGCAATGCGGACATTGCTTATGTTTATCTGAAATTGATTTTGCACATTTTGGGCAACGAATAATCGCCATACTTCTCTCCATACTACGCATAAAAAAAGCGCCTTTCGGCGCCTTTATTGTACTTGTTTTATTTCTCGTTGTCTTTTTTGAATTTAACCCAGTAGTCATCTACTGACTGTTTCATCTCTTTTCGCAGTAACATAATGCCCAGTAAGTTAGGCAATGTCATAACGACGATGGCAACAGCTGCCAATTTCCATACTAAAGTGGTATCGGCAAACGATGCCCAAAAGAATGCAGCAACGTAAAATACACGGTACGGCATTACTGAGCGATGCCCTAATAAGTAAATCATTGCACGGTCACCATAATATGACCATGCTATTGCTGTTGAGAATGCAAATAGTAATAAGCCAATTGATACGATGTACTGACCGCTATCACCAAAGTAACCACGTTTGAATGCTTTAGTTGTAAGCTCCGCTGAATGCACTAAAGACTTACCCATTAAGCTAATGCTATCGTCGGTTGGCATACCATCTTTTACTTCAACAATACCCGTGTACTTGTGCTTTTCAGTTATGCCATAACGGACATCTTCTGCAATTGAACGTGAGTTGATAACAGTATAACCCGATGATGTTGCTACACCATTTACAACATCAATATTACCGTTAAATAATTCTATGCTACTGTTGTTACCGTTTAGGTAATTATAAAGCTGCGAACGTTGTTCTTCATTTGTTTCAGAGTAATCCCCTTTAACAATACTCATTGAGGAACGCTCAAAGTGAGTTTCGAATTTTTCGTTCCACACTCCCGACGACAAAATAACTAAACCCGTAAGTGTACAAATAATTATAGTATCGATGAATGGTTCTAGTATAGATACTATACCTTCAGATACTGGTTCGTCGGCTTTAGCTGAAGCATGCGCAATGGGTGCAGAACCTTGACCAGCTTCGTTCGAAAACAAACCACGGTTTACACCTTTGTTAAACGCATAAGCAAACGAAGCACCTAAAAAGCCACCCGCAGCAGCAGAGCCGGTAAAAGCATCCATGAAAATAGAAGCAAATGATGGACCGATATTTTCTGCATTATAAAAAATAACAGCAAGTGCGCCAATAATATAAATAGCAGCCATTAACGGTACTACGCGTGATGTAATAGCAGCAATACGTTTAATTCCACCTAGAATTACAAGTGCGAGTAGTACAGATAAAACAGCACCTGTTGCCATTGGCGCAAAGCCAAATGTAGCTTCCATACCTTGAGCAATATTATTTATTTGTGGCAAGCTGCCAGTACCAAATGAACTAATTACAGTCGCTACTGCGAACAAAACAGCCAACCATTTCATGTTAAGGCGCTTATCCATGTAATACATAGGACCGCCAGACATAGTACCGTCTTCTGTTTTTTCACGGTATTTGTGTGAAAGTGTTACTTCAACAAATTTAGTAGTCATACCAAAAAATGCTGTCATCCACATCCAAAATAACGCAGCAGGACCACCAATTGAAATAGCCAATGCTACCCCACCAATATTACCTGTGCCAACCGTACCAGAGAGCGCAGTAGCTAGAGCTTGGAAATGTGTGGTGTCACCTTCTGTATCTTTTTTATCAAACTTGCCCGATACAACTTTACATGCATGCTTGAAATAACGAATTTGTGGAAACTTTAAATAAATGGTAAAAAATAAACCAACCCCTAATAACACGTAAGGAAACCAAACAGCCCCCCCTAACATGCCATCGAGGCTATCTAAAAACTGTCCGAATACATCCACGCTGAATTCCTCTTATTATTTTATTTGAAACTGTTGACTAAATATTGGCTTAAATTGCTTTAAACCATATTTTATTATGCTATTGCATATTTTTATTTTTTTGTAACTTTTATATTTTGTAAATAATGTAACAAAAAAGGGCAACATTTTAATGTTGCCCTTACCTTATACCAATTTATCTTAGTTTATCAACGACATTTACGATTGCCGCCAAAGTATCTTGACCAAATTGATACGAACGACGGTCTGACCAGCCATAATCTGGATCAGGTAAGTCATTATTATCTTTAAATGGCATCTCTACGGTGTAAGTTAATGCATTAAACTCTTCAGCCGTTGCTGACGAGCCTACCGTTAGGTTAGCTTGACCAGGCTCATCTTTAGGATAGCCATGCTCATCTTGAAATTCTGGCGTAACAGTTAAAAGAGCTGCTTTAAAGCTATCTTCAAGACCTTTAAGACGCGCATCGTAACTTGGAATACCTTCACTACCTGCAACAAAGTTATACGGAATAGCTTCGTCACCGTGAATATCTAGGTGCATGTCTAAACCAACTTCGCGCATTTTATTAAGCACTAAGTAAACTTCTGGGCTGTTTTCCATGCTTGGTGTTTGCCATTCACGGTTTAAATTAACCCCTTTAGCATTGGTACGTAAGTGCCCGCGTGCACTGCCATCTGGGTTCATGTTTGGCACAACATAAAATACTGCTTTTGATAAAAGTGCCGCAGCATGAGGGTCTTCGTCATCTAGTAGTTTGTGAAGTAGCCCTTCTACATACCATTCTGCCATTGTTTCGCCTGGGTGCTGACGTGCTGTGATCCAAATGATTTTTTTATCTTCGCTTGGCTCGCCAATTTTTAGCACACTCATATCGCGACCATCGAGTGTTTCACCGAGAGTTTCTAATTTGCAAGCACCTTGGCTTTGCGCCCAAGATAGTAAATCTAAATGACGGTCGTAGCTGTATGGTGCAAAGTAAGCAAAATAGACACTGCCGCACTCTGGCTCAATTTCAAAACTTAATGTGCCATTTTCATAACTTGACGGTACGCGAAACCATGTTTGACGATCGTATGATGCAACTGCTTGATACCCTTCCCAACCATCTGGGTAAGCTGATTTTTCAAGCTCGTTAATATTTAACTTGTGCAATAGGTAAGGCGTTGTTTCAAGACGAAAGTGAAACCACTGATAAAATTCAGACTCGTAATCTTTATTAATTTCTAATTGGATATTTAAAGGGTCTGTGGCTTCAATAACTTTGATATTACCACTGTCAAAATTGCTGCTGATTTTCATGAAAAAAACCTTAAGTTAAATAAGTTTATCTGCCTTTTACTTTGCAGAACTAACACTACTGGCATTAAATACAAGTAGTAAAATACTGGAATATTTTAAAACACAATATTGCCAACATTTGAATGATTAAAGCCTATCACAAGGCATAAGCTTTAAAAATAATACAAGACCAAAAAAGCCAGCAAAATGCTGGCTTATAATTCACTACAAATGAATTAACGAGGTAAACTTGGGAATGACACTTCGGCCATATCGCGCATACAACGAACTACTTGGCAACTGTAACCAAACTCATTGTCGTACCATACGTATAAAACAATGCGGTTATCTTCCACAATAGTGGCTTGCGAATCAACAACACCAGCATATCGGCTACCTACTAAATCGGTAGATACAATTTCCGTTGATGCAGTGTAGTCAATTTGGTCACGTAACTCTGAATGAAGTGCTGTGTGACGTAAAAATGCGTTTAGCTCTTCAACAGACGTACTTTTAGCTAAATTAAGATTTAAAATAGCTAGCGATACATTAGGTGTAGGTACGCGGATTGCATTGCCTGTTAATTTGCCTTCAAGCTCTGGTAATGCTTTTGAAACTGCTTTTGCAGCACCTGTTTCAGTAATTACCATGTTAAGCGCAGCAGCACGCCCACGTCGCTCTGCTTTGTGGTAATTATCAATAAGGTTTTGATCGTTTGTATACGAATGGACAGTTTCAACATGACCGTTATTAATACCAAACTTATCGTTTAATGCTTTAAGCGTTGGTGTAATTGCATTAGTTGTACAACTTGCTGCACAAACAATCTTATCTTCAGGTAAAATATCTTTGTTATTAACACCATATACGATGTTTTTGATATTACCTTTTGCAGGCGCTGTTAATAATACTTTTGCAGCACCTTTGCATTCTAAATGCTGACCAAGACCTGCTTCGTCTTTCCAAATACCGGTGTTATCAACAATAAGTGCATTGTCGATACCATAAGCGGTGTAATCTATTTCGCTAGGAGAGTTAGCGTAAATGACTTGAATGTAACTGCCATTAGCTTTAATTGCGTTACGTTCTTTATCAATCGTAATCGAACCATTAAATGGTCCGTGAATAGAGTCACGGCGTAATAGGCTTGCACGCTTTTCAAGATCACCATCTTTACCGCCACGAACAACAATAGCGCGTAAACGTAAATCTGAATATGGACCAGATTTTTCAATTAATAGGCGTGCTAATAAACGCCCTATTCGACCAAAACCATACAACACAACATCGCGTGGCTCTTTAGCTGGTAAATCAGCTATTTCTGCAAGTTCGTCTTTAACAAACTCTTCAACTGAGCGACCTTTTGCAGCTTCAGTAAATAAATAGCTATACGCAAGTTTACCTATATCAATACGTGCAGAGTTTAAATCCATTTTACTGATTGCTTCTAAAAACGGGAAGCTTTCACGTAAACGTAATTTAGTGCCTTCAAACTGAGCAACTGTTTTATGTGATTTGATAATATCGATAGTACTGGCATTTACGAGAGGACGGCCGTACACAGCGATTTCAATACCACGATTACGGTAAAGCTTACCAATAATTGGTTGCATGCTTTCGGCGTAATCTTGGCGCTCTTGCCAACTATTTGTATATTCTAACTCGTGAGATGAGGTCATTTTATTTACCTAAGTTAAACATTTTGAACGGATAGCCCAAATGGGCACAGCCATTCTAATTTAATCTGAAGTTATTCTCTACTGTTAGGAGTTAAATGATTGCGCTAGAATAACAAGGTAAATATTCATTTGGGGTTAAGGGATGCAGCTAAAAGCAAGTATTTTACTAGGATTACTGGTGTTGACTGGGTGTGAAGATCAGTTGACACTCTCAAAAGTATGTAAAGAAACACCCGGGTTCTGCGCCGACTTAAATAAAGATAGCCACTGTAAAGAGCCTCGAGCAGAGGTAATTATGAAGCGCTACACTGAATATAAAGCCCCTACAGATGAAAATAAATATCAGTTGCTCAAAGGGTTTGAAACATATAATCAATGTATTACGCTTGCTGCAAAAATTGAGCACATAAAATTAAAGGCAAAAACAACGTCACGTATTGAAGGTCAATTTACTAGCATCAAAGAAATGGCGCGCCTCTACCAAGACACTCGAAATACCAATCACCCAGGTCTGCTTTATTATCAGTGGTCGCGTAATAACAACCAAAACGCACTTACTAAACTTCTCTCTCTTGAAAATGATGAAAGCGTAACGCAAAGTGCTGAAATGCAGTTTTTTTTAGCATCTTACTATATTAAGTTCGACGATGAAAAAACCATTGATTTACTCTATAAAACGTTAGAATTGAATAAAGAAGGGAGCACACCAAATCCAGAAGTTCTTACATCCTTAATTAGTCTGTTTTACAAACATGATAAGTTTAAACATGCTTATATTTTTTCTAAAGTAGCCCAAATGTCTGGCATAGAAAATATCGATTTGTTGCCAATTGAACATCAACTAGTAAGTATCGGTAAAAGTATTGATAGCCTAGATACACTGGCACAACAAACATACGAACAGATACAAACTGGTGAGTTTGTATCACCAAGAGAGTTTTAAAACAGTTTTCTAACGATACAACTAAATAACTCCGCTAGAGCGGAGTTATTTTAGACAATAAAAAAGGCAGCTTTCGCTGCCTTTTTTTATTTTGCTTTGCTTGTACCCACTTCTACACGGGTTTTAAGCTTTTGACCTGGTCGAAAAGTCACCACGCGGCGTGCCGAAATAGGTATATCTTCACCTGTTTTCGGGTTACGGCCTGGTCTTTCTTTTTTATCTCGAAGATCAAAGTTACCAAATCCAGAGAGCTTAACCTGCTCGCCTTTTTCTAGCGCTGAGCGGATTTCTTCAAAAAACGCTTCAACTAAATCTTTGGCATCTTTTTTATTGATCCCGAGCTTTTCAAATAGGTGTTCAGCTATGTCGGCTTTAGTAAGCGCCATATCTAGTCCCTCAACGATGCATTAAACTGTTCGGCCAATTCGGCCACCACGTTATCAACTACTAGATTGATATCTTTCTCTTCGAGTGTTCTATCAACCGCTTGCAGTGTTAGAGCAATCGCCAAACTCTTATAATTTGGCTCAATACCTTTGCCCTTATACACATCGAATAAGTTTAGGTCAACCAATTGATTTCCGCCAACTTTTTCGATCACGCTTAAAATGTCACCAGATTTAACGCTGTCCGCCACTAGAATCGCGATGTCGCGGCGATTTGAAGGGAATTTTGACACCCCTTCTGCTTGCGGTAAATTTCTTTTTTCTATTGCTGACATTTCAATTTCAAAAACAAAAGTTGCATTGTTGATATCTAACGACTTTTGAGCTTGTGGATGTAAAGCACCAAAAAAACCAACCTTTTTGCCATCAACATATATTACTGCTGATTGACCTGGGTGAAGTCCATCTGACTGCTCTGCTTTAATTTCAAAACGAGTAACGTCGTTAGTGATTGCAAGTAAGGCTTCAACATCACCTTTTAGGTCGTAAAAATCAACATTACGTTTTTCTTCAACCCAATGCTCACCATTTACAAGACCAGTAATAACACCACCAATAACCGGTACTTGGTAAACACCGTTTTCTGCACTTTCGTCGCTTATAAATTTAAGACCATGTTCGAATAAACGAATACGAGGTTGTTGACGGTTTTGGTTATACGCTACAGATGCTAATAAACCCGGCATTAAACTTACGCGCATTGCCGACATTTCAATTGAAATAGGATGCGGTAATACCATTGCTTTACACTCTGGGTGTAAAATAGCTTGTGCTTTAGGGTCTACGAAACTGTATGTAATAGCTTCTTGGTATCCACGAGTAACCAACGTATTACGAAACTTACTAAGCGCAATAGTTGCTTCGTTATGTGTCGTCATTTTAAGTTTTGCAGTTGGTGCAACATTTGGAATGCTGTTGTAACCGTAAACACGTGCTACTTCTTCAATTAAATCTTCTTCGATGCGAATATCAAAACGGTAGCTTGGTACGTCCGCACTCCAGCTTTCATTTTCTACTTTAACATCAAGACCTAAACGCGTAAGAATATCTGTTACTTTAGCGTCTTCTATATGATGACCAATAACGCGGTCTAAACGTGCACGGCGAAGACGTACTTCAGTTACTTTTGGTAGTTTATCAGCCGCTACAGCTTCAACAACTGGACCTGCTTGACCACCTACAATTTCAAGAAGTAGCGCTGTTGCACGTTCCATTGCATCATGTTGTAGAGCAAAATCAACACCGCGTTCATAACGGTGTGAAGCATCAGTGTGTAAACCGTAGCTACGTGCTTGCCCTGCGATTGCAACAGGATTAAAAAATGCGCTTTCGAGTAATATGTCAGACGTTTTATCTGTAACACCTGATTGTTCACCACCAAAAACACCCGCAATTGCAAGTGCCTTGTTATGATCGGCTATCACAAGTGTTGTGTCGTTTAATTTAGCTGTATTACCGTCTAGTAAAACAAGCTCTTCACCGGCGTCTGCACTACGTACTTTAATACCACCTTCAATCGCATTTAAATCAAATGCATGCATAGGGTGACCAAGTTCAAGTAATACATAGTTAGTAACATCAACTACTGGGTCGATCGAACGTACGCCACTACGGCGTAGCTTTTCAACCATCCAAAGAGGTGTTTCTGCGTCAAGGTTAATGCCTTTTATCACACGACCAAGATAACGAGGACATGCATCTTCATTAACTAATTCAATTGATACTTGATCGTCAATTGTTGGTGTAACAGCTGGAATATCTAATACATTTACGTCAATACTATTTAAAACGCCTACTTCACGTGCTAGACCTTTAATACCTAAACAGTCGCCACGGTTTGGCGTTAAATCAACATCAATAATATTATCATCAAGCCCTAAGTAATCACGTAAATCAGTGCCTACTGGCGCATCACTTGGCAATTCCATAATGCCGTCGCCTTCTTCGCTAATACCTAGCTCAACAAAAGCACATAGCATTCCGTTTGAAGGTTGACCGCGTAGTTTGGCTTTTTTAATTTTAAAGTCACCAGGAAGCACAGCGCCCACAGTTGCAACGGCAACTTTAATACCTAAGCGACAATTTGGTGCACCACACACGATATCAAGTAGCTCATCGCCACCGACGTTAATTTTGGTAACACGCAGTTTATCTGCATCAGGGTGTTGCCCACATTCAACAACTTCACCAACAACTACGCCATTAAATTTGGCAGCAGCAGGCTCAACGCCATCAACTTCTAGACCAGCCATTGAAAGCTGTTCCGAAAGAGCTTGCGTATCAATAGCAGGATTAACCCACTCTCTTAACCACTTTTCACTAAATTTCATTTTATTGTTTCACTCTTAACGGAACTGGTTCAGGAATTTTAAGTCATTTTCGAAAAATGCACGTAAATCGTTTACGCCATAGCGCAACATAGTTAAACGCTCTACACCCATACCAAAAGCAAAGCCGGTGTATTTTTCAGGGTCGATACCCACAGACTTAAGTACATTTGGATGTACCATGCCACAGCCTAGTACTTCTAACCACTTACCGTCTTTACCCATAACATCTACTTCAGCTGAAGGTTCTGTAAATGGGAAGAATGAAGGACGAAAACGAATTTCCATATCTTCTTCAAAAAAGTTACGTAAAAAATCATGCAAAATACCTTTTAGCTCAGTAAAGCTAACATCGGTATCAACCATTAAACCCTCTACCTGATGGAACATAGGAGTATGCGTTTGGTCGTAATCATTACGGTATACACGTCCAGGTGAAATAATACGCAGTGGTGGCTGCTCTGTTTCCATAGTACGAATTTGTACGCCACTTGTTTGTGTGCGCAGTACTAATTTAGGATTGAAATAAAAGGTATCGTGATCAGCACGTGCTGGATGATGCTCAGGAATATTTAGTGCATCAAAGTTATGAAAATCGTCTTCAATTTCTGGGCCTGATTTAACTTCAAAACCTAACTCACCAAAAAAGCTTTCTATACGTTCGATAGTGCGCGTAACTGGGTGTAAACCGCCAGCTGGCATAACGCGCCCTGGTAGAGTTACATCTATAGTTTCAGCAGCTAGCTTTTCTTCAAGTGCTTTGCTTGCTAACAACTCACGCTTTTCATTTATAGATGCTTGCACATCTTGCTTGGCTTGGTTTATAACTTGGCCTGCTTCTTTACGTTCTTCAGGTGCTATTTTACCTAACGTTTTAAGTAAGCTGGTGATTTCGCCTTTTTTACCAAGATAATTAACCCTGATTTCTTCTAACTGCGCGATTTCACTGGCACTGGCTACCGCCTCAAGTGCTTGCGCTAATATGTTTTCTAAGTTCATTCGATACCTGATCTTTCACAGAAGGTGATTGCTTAAGAGCGTGTTGACCTTTCAAAATTGCTTTGACAGCAATTTAGTTGGCTTTTTGCAAGACTGAGCACGTGTATTGTAGTTCCCTACAGAAATAGTGCGATGCGTTACATAAAAGCCAAACTAGTGCTGTCTAAACGGTTCTACTTAGGGGCGTTTTTTCTTTGTTGCTTGAGTTTTACATAAAACGACTATGCTATTGCCCTCACGACGCAATTAAAACGCTCCTAAGTTAAACAAATACCAATCAGGAAAGGTAAACACGCTCTGGTAATAGCTTATGATAACTGAAAGCAGGGTCTAGATTCTAGACCTACTACAGCTTTAACGTTGATTTTATAAAAGGAATTGTTAATTTTCGCTGTGCAGCCATCGATGCATGATCTAATTTATCAAGTACATCTAATAAAGCACGCATATCACGACTTAAACGCGTTAATAAAAAGCGCGCACATTCATCACTTAATTCAAGACCACGCATATGAGCACGCTTCACAAGTGCTTGTGCTTTATCGTCATCACTCATAGAGCGAATTTGGAATGTTGTTCCCCACGTTAAACGAGACTCTAAATCTGGCAAAGTGATATTAAGCATACTAGGGAGTAAATCAGCAGTTACAACCAACATTTTACCGGGTTCGTTGAACCGATTGAAAAAGTTGAATAATGCTTTTTCCCATGCGTCATTTCCAGCGACAAGGTGCACGTCATCAATGCATAAAACATCGAGTGCTTCTAAGCCATCTAGAACCATAGGGCCAAAATCAACAACTTCGCGCATAGAAAGTAGCATATTAGACAATCCACACTCTTGTGCTTTAATGCAAGTTGCATACAAAAGGTGAGATTTACCTGAATCGCCTAATCCACATAAATAAGTGTATTGAAACGTTTTTGCTAACTTCGAAAAACTATCTTTTAAATGGTTAACTTCTAACGAATTTTCTCCACCAAAATACGATGCAAACGTTTCGTCATCCGGTAACGTAACTGGTAATGCCATTTGCATCGGCTCAGGGGTTAACACTATTGTTTAACCCACTGGTACTCAAGACTATTTTTATCAACCACATGATAAAAAGCACGAGGGTCTTCATAATCTTTAAATGAAGAGTCAAGCCCTAAACCTTTTTTAAGATCAGCGACATTACCAGTATGATTTATTTTAAATTCAACTAGCTCCGGTGTTTTACGCACAATAGTTACTTGTGTAACCACGCTTAAACTTAGTAATCTTCTTTTTGCTAATTCAATATCAACAAAACTGTCTGTGCCTTTTAAAGTTAAGGTAGCCGCCGCTTGCTCATAATAAGCATTAGGATCGATAGCATACTCACTGGCTAAACCCTGCGCTAAAGTATCAATCATTTGACTAACAATTTGTTGCTTATCACCCGTTAATCTATTTGAATCAAACTGATCATCGTTAGTAAAACGCCAATCTAAAATCCAATTTTCACTATCTGGTTCTTTGTACATTCTAGCCGTAATACTTCGCTCAGCACTATAGCGTTTAGAGGCTTCTTCTACTGGTTCTGAAAAATTACCCCATACTTCAGGAATACCAACTAAGCGTCTATCTTGTAAATCAAGCAAAGGTACAACCACGGGTAATCCACGACGTCCTGCTTTGTCATATATTAGCTGTTCTAACTGAGGATAGCTTTCTTGAGTAACTAATTCTCTACGCCAATTGTCTTCAATACCTAACCATATTGCGACTAATGGCCGTTGTACTCCCCATAGAGGTAAATTTAACTCTTTGATTAACGCATTGATCTTTCGAGCTTCAAATTTAACAACGAGTTTCAATTGTCCATTTGCTCTCTCATCATATTCAAACTTGAGCATATAATCAGAAATATCTTTAGTGCGTTGCTGTGCTAATTTATTTTGATCCGCAGTTTCATCACCGCTTACTTTCACTAAAACATTGAGCAAAGCTTTACGACTCGCAGCTAATCGAGTGTCTCGTGTTTTGTCATCCACTTTTAAAATATCTTGATATAGATCAGTTACTTCAACTGCCGACGCAGAAAAACAAAATAAAATGGATATGGTGCTAATTAATAATCTATACACAGGCTATTAGTTCTTGGTTTTAAACTGATTTGATCCTAAATCAAAGACAGTAACAAAGCAAAATTAAATTTGTTATCTAAGGAAATGAAAGTAATTAGCTTTATAGAAAGTAAAAAAGATTAAATATGAATAAGATAGTTAAGTAAGTAGTAAGCTATTCACCTGCGTTTAACTTTATTACACTTTTCAAAACGCGAACCTTTAGGGTTTAATTTGATCATGAAGGTATTTAATGTAAGCAATTGATTATGTTATGGGTTGTACGTTTTTTTCTCGTATTTCACTTTTCTGCAGACGTAAAAAAGCCCGAATCGTTAAATTCGGGCTTTCTACAATGTAAAGCTGGTGCGCTACGCATACGCAGTAGAATGTTTTAGTACCCACAGCAGTGGAGAGTTATAGTGTAAATACAGCACTATCATTCTCTCAAGCTGCTTATTATCGCGCTATCGCTGAGACTGGTAAGATGAGTGGGCTTCTTTAAAGTAGTTCATGAGCTGTAATCGAATGAAATAAGGGATATTAGTAAACACTTGAGTGAAATGAAAGATATTGGTGTAAATGCAGGTGTGATTTGTACGTTATTCACCCACATTTCACTTTTCTACAGACGTAAAAAAGCCCGAATCGTTAGATTCGGGCTTTCTACAATTTGAAGCCTGGAATGTCGTGGTGCCCACAGCGGTAGAAAGTCACATAGCAAATGCTAGACTATCATCGGTCGGGGCTCGGCATGGGCTTTGGCTATTTAGTAAATCCTAAACAGCAAAAAACCCGTCACATTGCTGTAACGGGTTTCTACAATTTGAAGCCTGGTAATGTCCTACTTTCACATAGCAAATGCTACACTATCATCGGCGCTGTTTCGTTTCACTACTG